>JAOZRP010000035.1:0-7444 GCA_029940125.1 bacterium | reverse complement strand
AGAATCGGTTGGCATGAAAACTCCCGCTGACCGGATGAATTGTACCAGTGATTTGACGATTGACAGGGGTTTGAATGACTGAAAAAGTCGAAAAAGAATCGTCCCGGAAAAAGCTGATGGCAGCGGCCCTGCGCTATGAGCAGGGGAAGCAGAAAGCCCCGGCTGTCGTTGCCAAGGGTTCCGGGGTTGTGGCTGAGAAAATCCTTGAAATGGCCAAAAAGCATGGCATCCCCCTGCAGGAGAATCCCGAACTGATACAGGTGCTGATGAAGCTGGACATCAACCAGGAAATTCCGGCGGAACTGTATCAGGTGGTTGCCGACATTCTGGCGATGATCTACCGGGCCAGCCAGCAGTATAAATCATAAAAACACTTTTAATGTGTTTGTCGTAAGCCTCATCCCGCTGATTGCAAAAAAAATTCTTTTTCTCCCCTTGACAATCAAAAAATCGTTACTATTATTTTTAGTGAAGAGCGAAGAAAGCTTCTGTTATTACAGCGATTTTTCGTTAACAGGACAGCTATTAACTATATATTTGTATATATGCATGAAGCTGCAATCCGGCTTTAACACAGGTGGGATCATGAGGAAAAAATGGCAGAATGTTGGGGATGATCAACCGGGGCGGGGAAGACAGGCGGAATTCACGCTTCCGGTGGACATTATCGAGGGTCGCCAGGGTTTTCGTTTGCTGTGCATGCTCCCGGGGGTTGAGCCGGACCAGGTGTCGGTGGAAATGGACGGCAATATTCTGACCATTTCCGGTGAGCGGCGTCTGCCGGCCCTGGAGGATGGTGAGCGACTGGAATCAATTGAGAGCCGTCATGGGTTTTTCCGGCGGCAGTTTAAGGTTCCCGAACGGGCTGACACCAGTGCCATTGCCGCCCGCTACGAGGACGGAATCCTGGAGGTATCCATTCCCAGAAAAGATTCCGGACCGGCCCGGAGCATCCCGGTAACGGCGGCTGGCAATTAACACGGCCCTCGGGGAGAGAATACACGGTATACGGGAGAGGCATCCGGCGGCGATGCCGGTAAGTCAATCTCTGGTTGGCAAAAGCGAGCCGGGCGGATGCCAATATCAATCAATAGGTAATATGTTGGAAAAAAGGAGGGTAGGATCATGGCTCTGGTAAAATGGACACCGTTTCGTGACTTGATGACTATTCAGGATCAGATTAACCGGCTGTTTGAAGAAAGCCTGCATCGCACCGATGAAAAAGGCCTGTCGGTTGCTTCATGGCAGCCGCTGGTGGATATCTACGAGGATGGACAGGCCATTGTCATCAAGGCTGAGCTGCCGGAGATGGATGAAAAGGACATTCAGGTAAACATTGAAGACGGGACCCTGACCATCAAAGGCGAACGCAAGCTTGAGCAGGAAGAAAAGAAAGAAAACTATCATCGGGTTGAGCGTTTTTACGGCTCTTTCGTGCGCTCCTTCGACCTGCCGACTACCGTTGATCAGGATGGGATCAACGCGGCCTATGACAAAGGAGTGCTGAAAATTACCATGCCGAAAAAAGAAGAAGTCAAACCTAAAAAGGTTGCCATTAAAGTCAAGTAAGATTTTTCTGGACGACCATGTTCTTTCAAAATCCGGAGGGGGCGTTTGTGCCCCCTTCTTCGTGTCTGTTTTCCAGCGAAACGTCCATTTTCCGATGAACACTTTCAGCACCTGGCTTTCAGCAGCGCATTGAAAGAACGTTTGGCACAGTGGAAAGCTGAAGGCTGCCGGCTGACAGCCTATCCGGAAGGCGGCGGTTGCCGGGTGGAGAAATATTTTAAGAAAGTGATAATAAAAAGGAGGAAATTATTGTTATGGATATGAATAAATTTACTCAGAAAGCCCAGGAAGCGATGATGGAGGCCCAGAACGTGGCCACCCGCCGCAACCACCAGCAGGTGGATGCCGAGCACCTGATGATGGCTTTGCTCCGACAGGAAAACGGTCTGGTGCCCAAGGTGATCGAAAAAGCTGGTGTGGTGCCGGGGACGCTGGAAACGGAGGTGGACAAGCGCCTGAATGCCATGCCGGCAGTCAGCGGCAGCGGCATCGCTCCGGGCAGCGTCTACATCACCAGCCGGTTGAACAAACTGCTGCTTAGTGCCCAGGACGAAGCGACCTATCTCAAAGATGAATATATCAGCGTCGAGCACCTGCTGCTCAGCCTGCTCAACGATACCTCTGATCCCCTGGCCAAAGTGTTTGCCGGCTACGGCCTGACCAAAGACAAGGTCCTGCAGACTTTGTCGGAGGTGCGCGGCAGCCAGCGGGTGACCTCCCAGAATCCCGAGGATACCTACCAGGCCCTGGAAAAATACGGGCTGGATCTGACCCGGGCGGCCAGCCAGGGGAAGCTTGATCCGGTTATCGGCCGGGATGAGGAAATCCGCCGGGTCATCCAGGTGCTTTCCCGGCGCACCAAGAACAACCCGGTGCTGATCGGCGAGCCGGGGGTGGGCAAAACCGCCATTGTTGAAGGCCTGGCCCAGCGCATCATCCGTCAGGATGTGCCAGAAAATCTCAAGGACAAGCAGTTGATTTCCCTGGACATGGGCGCCCTGATTGCCGGGGCCAAGTTCCGGGGTGAATTCGAGGAGCGGTTGAAGGCCGTCCTCAAGGAAGTTCAGGATTCCAACGGCAGGATCATCCTGTTCATTGACGAGATGCACATGGTGGTGGGGGCCGGCAAGACCGAGGGGTCCATGGATGCCGGCAACCTGTTGAAACCCCTGCTGGCCCGCGGCGAGCTCCACTGCATCGGGGCCACCACCCTGAACGAATATCGTCTGCATGTAGAGAAGGACGCGGCCCTGGAGCGGCGCTTCCAGCCGGTTTTTGTCGACCAGCCTTCAGTGGCCGATACCATTTCCATCCTGCGGGGCCTGAAGGAACGCTATGAAATTCACCACGGGGTGCGGATCATGGACGCGGCCCTGGTTTCGGCGGCGGTGCTGTCGCACCGGTATATCAATGACCGCTTCCTGCCGGACAAGGCCATCGATCTCATCGACGAGGCGGCCGCCAAGCTGCGGACGGAGATTGACAGCATGCCGGCGGAGCTGGATGAAGTTACCCGCAAGATCATGCAGCTGGAAATTGAGCGGGAGGCCTTGAAAAAGGAGAAGGATGAAGCATCCCGCAAGCGCCTGGAGGTTCTTGAGAAAGAGCTTGCCGATCTCAAGGAAAACAGCCAGGCCCTTCTGGCCCAGTGGCAGGTGGAAAAGGAGCAGATCGGACACCTGCAGGAGTTCAACCGCAAGATTGAAGAAACCCGGCTGGAGATTGAGAAGGCTGAACGGGAGTACGACCTCAACCGGGCGGCGGAGCTGAAGTACGGGGTGCTGGCCAAGCTGGAAGAGGAAAAACAGGCGGCGGAAAAACTGCTGGCCAGCCAGGCGGGCGGCAGCCGCCTGCTTAAGGAAGAAGTGGACGAAGAGGACGTGGCCGCCATTGTCAGCCGCTGGACCGGCATTCCCGTCAGCCGCCTGATGGAGGGTGAGCGGGAAAAGCTGGTGCGTCTCGGCGAACACCTCCATGAACGGGTGGTAGGCCAGGACGAGGCCGTGCAGGCGGTGGCGGACGCGGTCATCCGGGCCCGGGCCGGGATCAAGGATCCCAACCGTCCCATCGGCAGCTTCATTTTCCTGGGCCCTACCGGGGTGGGGAAGACGGAGCTGGCCCGGGCACTGGCGGAATTTCTGTTTGACGACGAGAACAACATGACCCGGATCGACATGTCCGAGTACATGGAGAAGCACGCGGTGTCCCGGTTGATCGGGGCTCCTCCGGGCTATGTCGGTTTCGATGAAGGCGGCCAGCTGACCGAGGCCGTGCGCCGCCGGCCCTATTCAGTGCTCCTCTTTGACGAGATTGAGAAGGCGCACCATGATGTTTTCAACATCCTGCTGCAGATTCTTGACGACGGCCGGCTTACCGATTCCCATGGCCGGACCATCGATTTCAAGAACACGGTGGTGATCATGACCTCGAACATCGGCAGCCAGCATATTCTTGACTTCCAGGGCGGCGAGGAACAGTACGCCCGGATGAAAGAGCTGGTGCTGGGCGCCCTGCGGGCCCAGTTCAAGCCCGAGTTTCTCAACCGGGTGGACGACGTGGTGGTGTTTCATTCCCTGAGTCGGGAAAATCTGCGGGAAATCGTGGAAATACAGTTCAAGCGCCTGCTGGCCAGGCTGGCCGAGCAGGAGATTACCCTGGAGCTGACCCCGGAAGCCGAGGATTTCCTGGCCGAAACCGGCTACGATCCGGCTTACGGCGCCCGGCCGTTGAAGCGCAGCATCCAGCGCTACCTGGAAACGCCGCTGGCCTATGAAATCATGAAAGGCAGCATCAAGCCGGGAGACCGCCTGACCGTCAAGGTGGAGGGAGACCGGCTGGCATTCAGCCGCTGAAGCCTTGCCGGCCGACGATAATAAACGACCAGCCGCCGGTGCTCAGCTTTGAGAAACAGTTTTTCAGGGCGCCGGCGGCTTGATCATCACCATCCGGTTTTCAGGCTGGTAGAGTTTGATCATGGCCTCTCGGAACTGCCGGTAGGCTTCACCGGCCTGAACGACGCCGTGGGTCAGGGTGATGTTCCTGGCCCAGGTAAGGGTGGTGGCGTTCTTGACCCGGCTGGCGGATT
Organism: bacterium; assembly: GCA_029940125.1. GTDB lineage: Bacteria > Desulfobacterota > Anaeroferrophillalia > Anaeroferrophillales > Anaeroferrophillaceae > DQWO01. Next base: position 2,790 of record JAOZRP010000035.1, on the reverse strand, counting down.
TCCAGACAAGATTGGTCAGTTGGCCGTTGCCGGCAGCCGGCAGGGCCTTGAAGGTGAATCCCGGGGGCAGAACCATCTGCACTTCCACCTCGTCGGTAAAATCTGCATCGATCAGCAGCGGGTTGCGGCGCTGTTCACGGCAGCCGGTGTATTCCTCCGGCAGTGCCGGCGTGGGCAGGTTGAGGAAATAACTGCCGCCGGCAAAGGCCAGCTCCCGGGGAATGGTAAAATCGAAGTCAATGGTGACCGGCCGGCCGGGGGTGTCGATGCCGGTGGTTTTGAAGGGACCGTTCAAAACGGCCAGGGGATCGATGGTGTGCAGAACCTGGCTGGTGGCTACCTGCATTTCCGCCGGGGTAAGATAGCGCAGCTGCTCCCTGATGGCGATCGCCGGTCGGCCGCTGAGAACGGCATGCAGGCTTCCTTCAATGCTGCCCTGTCCGTTGCTTCTCAGGGTGATGTGGCTGGTCCTGCGGCTGCTGAAGGTGGTAATGATCGGTTTCAGCCGGCCGTCGTTTAGATCCAGGGCCAGCTGACCCTCGCAGCCGGTGAATCCCGGCGGCAGTTCCTGCTGTTGAAAGGAATAATCCCGCCCGCGGCAGCGGACCACCGGGTTGGTGAGCAGCCCCGGAGAAGGGCTGCGGCTGAATTCATCCAGCATAATTCCATTGGTGTTGACGAAAAGGAGCGCGGCGGGAATCTGCTGTTGTTCCAGCAGCCGGCAAAAGGCCAGGGCCAGGTCGGTGGGGGTGCCGTGACCCTTGGCAATGGTTGCCGCCGGCGGCTGCGGCTTCAGTTCCGTTTCCAAAAAATCAATCGGGTGCGGGGTGACCCGCTGCATCAGCGACTCATACAGCTTGTCGACCGATGACCTGTCCAGCTTCGCCTGTTTGACAAAATCATTGTCAAGGAGTTCCCGGCTGCTTTCCGCTTGGTTCAGGCGGCTGCGGTACCACTCGGCGACCTGCCGCCAGTCGGCAAAGGTTGACACCAGCAGGCAGCTGCCCATGTTTTCGGCTGCCGGCATCATTTGTTCCGGGATGACTGCCGGGACGTCCCTGGCTTCCCACCGGTAGATTTTCCCCTCCGACCGCGGCTGGATATCGGCCGGTTCCATCCACGACGGGCGAAAAACCGTTAGTTTCATTCCCTCGGGAACGGTGACGGACACCACCTTCTGCCTGATCGGGTTGGTCAGCCGGAATGTTTCACTGGTCCAGAAGCCCAGCCGCGAGTGCAGGGTCACCTCGATTTCAATGATGGAACCGACGGTCACCGAGGGCAGGTTGATAACTTTCTGGCGGCAGTGGGAGTAGATGGAAGCCCCGGCCGTCCACGGTGCCTGAATATCGTGGTATTCCTTCTCGCTGGCGGCGATGACCGCGCCGTCCGGGGTGGTGGTCTGAGCCCGGTTGATGGTTACCGACTGGTAGCTGTTGTTGTAGGTAAGCTTGAAGTCGGCAAAATCCTTCTTGCCCTTGTAGGTCAGGATCCGGCGCTGAAGGTGGAGGTGAAGATCGTAGCTGCCGTCCCGGCTGACGGTATATTCCTTGCTGATCAGCAGGTTGATGGCGTCGGCCGTTGCTGGTTTTTTTCCGGCTTGACGGAGAATTTCATGGGAACAGGCTGACAGCGACAGCATGGCCAGGAGGGAAATGATCAGAATAAAGGGAGATAAAACTGTTTTGAAGCGTTGGTTGAAGGTCATGGTCGTTCCCCGCTGGTTATCTTTAGTAATCTAATCGGAATTTTGCTATTGACAATTTCGATGGAAATTCCTATAGTAAGAGCATCTGTCAATACCGCATCATTTTTCACGCATACGAGTTACAGGAGGTTTTCATGTTGGAAGTTAGTGAGTCAGCTCAGAAAGAAATTGCCGCCTATTTCCAGGGCAAGGATCCGTTGCCCATCCGGCTGTTTTTGCAGGAAGGCGGCTGAAGCGGTCCATCCATATCGATGGCCATCGATAACGAGAAAAAAGCCAGCGACCAGGTTTTTGACATCGGCGGATTTGAATACCTGATTGACAAGGACTTCATGGCAAAAGTAACGCCGGTCAAGATTGATTTCAACGGCTTCGGTTTTATGATCAGTTCCAGCCTCCCTCAGGGGGGAGCCTGTGGAGGGTGTGGTTCAAGCAGCGAATGCTGTGGTTGATGCCACCCGCCTTTGGAGACAAGCCAAGGCAGCACCTTTAGGTGCTGCCTTTTTTATGCCGCGCCGGCTCTGATTTATGCTTCAGGTGATAATTTTGCTGACTTCGTTGGTTCCCGGAACCACGATGCGGGAAGCCTGCTGCCGCTGCAGCTCCTTGGCTTCTTCAATCATCCTGTCCACCGCTTCGTTGATCGCCTGGGGGAATTTGTCCATGGCTTCTTCCAGGGTGGCGGCTTCAATGGGAGCTTGCACCGGCAGGACTCCTGCCTGGGTCAGAATCTGGGTGTGGCCGATGAACATAATGGGCCGGGTTTGATCCATGTCGCCGTCCGGGGTGACCGGGATCAGCCGCTTGATAGTGGCCATGCGCAGATCGGAAAAGGTTTCCTCCCGGTAGAGGTTCTGACGATCTACCTGCAGTTGTTCGGTGAGGTTCTGGTTGGGATTAAACATGGGGCTCCTTTTGGTTCAGTTGGTTGATTATGGATGTTTTTGTAAAATCAATTTTCCGTCTTGTATTGCCAGAAATGTGCAAAAGGATGTTCGGGCTTGGCTCACAGCGGGTTTGGCCGCCAAACGAATCACCACGACGGTGATTCGCGGCGGACGCCTCGGAGCCGGCCATGGACG
>JAOZRP010000318.1 GCA_029940125.1 bacterium | reverse complement strand
GGCGCCCCGGACACCGCCCTGGTCTTCTCCATCCACAACATCCCGGAAAGCTATCTGGAGCAGGGAGATTTATACGTGGAGCAAATCAAGGAGAACATCGCCCTGCTGATGGAAAAATTTCCCGGCTGCCGCCACTTCCTCGGCTACCAGAGCAAAGGCAAAACGCCCGGAGCCTGGCTGAAGCCTGACGTTGAACAGCTGCTCCCGGAACTTATCGATAACGGGGTGAAGAACATCATCCTGGTTCCGTTAAGCTTCGCCATGGACCACCTGGAAACCCTGTACGACCTTGACCAGGAAATTATTCCGGCAATCACCGGCCGGCATCAGGTTAACCTGGTCCGGATTGCCATGTGCAATGACGACGATGACTTCATCGCCATGATGGCTGGCTGCATCTCAAATTTTATCCAGTAATATAAGTCAATTAAGATATTATAGTTCATATTAAAGATTAACTCCTGAGAGTGGTATTTTGATGGAAAACGCTAAACAGGTAGTCATCGTCGGCGCCGGCATCAGCGGCCTGGCCTGCGCCTACGAAATCATTACCCGGGCAGAGAAAGATCAGCTTCCGGTTGAAGTCAGCATTGTCGAAAAATCATCTTACATCGGCGGCAAAATCCTCACCACCCATGCCGATCCTTACACGGTCGAGGGGGGACCGGACTGTTTTATCCTGGAAAAACCCTGGGCCTTAATGCTGGTTCGGGAAATGGACATGGAAGATCAGCTGGTCAACACCAGCAGTCAGGCCAGCGGCACCTACATCTATTCCGGCCGCCGGCTCCACCGCCTCCCCGACGGCCTGATCATGATGATCCCCACCAAAATCATTCCCTTTGCCACCTCCGCCCTGATTTCCTGGCCGGGAAAAATCCGCATGGGGATGGACATCCTGATTCCCCGGCGGCGGGAAACGGGGGATGAAAGCCTGGCCAGCTTCGTCACCCGAAGGCTGGGAAAAGAAGCCCTGGACAAGATCGCCGAACCACTGGTGGGCGGCATCCATGCCGGCAACCCCGACAACATGAGCCTGCTGTCCACCTTTCCCCGCTTTCTCGAGATGGAACAGCAGTCGGGAAGCCTGATCCGGGGGATGTTCGCCCGCAAGAAAGCCATGGCCGAAGCGATGAAAAAGCGGCCGAAAACCGGGGCGCCGCCCCGGACCTTTTTTATTTCTTTGAAAGAAGGCATGCAACAGCTCACCAATGCCCTGGCCGACCGTATCGGTCGTGAACGGATTGCCACCGGGGTGGAAGTAAAAACAATCCAAAAAACCGGCAGCGGCTTCCAGCTGCTGACCGCCGGCGGGCAAAAGCTTGCCGCCGACCAGATAGTCATGGCCAGCGAAGCCTTTGCCAGCGCCGCCATGCTGGATAATTTTGCCCCTGGCCTGGCTGCCTCGCTGCGTCAGATTCCCTACGTTTCCTCGTCTATCGTTTCCCTGGTTTTCCGCCGGGAAAACATCCCCCATCCCCTGGACACCTACGGGTTCATCGTTCCCCGGATTGAAGGGCGGAAAATCATGGCCACCACCTGGTCTTCCATCAAGTGGCCTCACCGGGCCCCTGACGGCAAAGTTCTGATGCGCTCCTTCGTCGGCGGCGCCCAGCAGCCGGAACTGGCGGAGCTGGATGATGAAAAAATCCTTGCCTTGGTCCGAAAGGAATTGCAGGATATCATCGGCATTACCGCCGAACCCGAGCAGGTTTGGATCAACCGCTGGCCCCGGGGCATGCCTCAGTATGTCGTCGGCCACCAGGAACGGCTGGCGGACATTGACCGGCAGGTCAAGGAATTCCCCGGACTTCACCTGACCGGAGCCGGCTACCGCGGCATCGGCGTGCCCGACTGCATCAACAACGCCCGCTTAACCGGGCAGAAGGTGCTCGCCGACCTCTCATGATCAGGGTCCTTCACTGCCTGTCTCAGATTCCCGGAAAAACCGGCAGCGGCGTCTATCTCCAGGCCCTGGTGCGGGAAGGCCGCAAACTGGGATTGGATCAGTGGGTCATCTGCGGCGTTCCGGCGTCAATGTCAAAAGTCGAAATCGAAGAACTGGCCGACCACCATATTTTTCCAGTCGTCTTCGACGCTCCCGAACTGCCCTTCCCGGTAGCCGGGATGAGCGATGTCATGCCCTACCCCAGCTCCCGTTTTTCCGCCTTCGACCGCGACGCTCTGACCCGCTACGAGCGGGCTTTCGCCGCCAGGCTGAAAGAAGTGGTCGCCGCCGTCCACCCGGAAATCATCCACTCCCATCACCTGTGGCTGATGACCGCCTTAATCCGCCGCCTTTTTCCCGACATCCCCCTGGTTGCCACCAGCCACGGCACCGACCTTCGGCAACTGCAGTTGGCTGACCACCTGGCGTTAAGGGCTATTGCCGGCTGCCAGGACGTGGACAAGGTCATGGCCCTCAACCAGGAACAGAAGCAGAAAATCATTGATTTCTACGGCCTGGAGGAACACCGGGTCGTGGTTGCCGGCACCGGTTTCCGCCACGACTTGTTCAATGCCAGCCAGTGCAACAAAGGGGACGAACTCACCGTGATCTACGCCGGCAAATTGAGCCGGGCCAAGGGCCTGCCGTGGCTGCTGGAGGCGGTGGCAGGAATAGAAAACATCACGCTGAAGCTGGCCGGCGGCGGTGAAGGCAGGGAGGCGGAGGAAATTCGCCGGCAGGCGGAAAAACTGGCGCCAAAAGTTGAACTTCTGGGGGCTCTGTCCCAGGAAGAGCTGGCGGAAGAATGCAAAAAATCGCACATTTTTGTCCTGCCCTCTTTCTATGAAGGTCTGCCGCTGGTCCTGCTGGAGGCGCTGGCCTGCGGCTGCCGGGTGGTGATTACCAACCTGCCGGGCATCCAGAGCCTGTTTCCCCGGCAAGCCATGGATGACGGCATCATTTCCCTGGTCCCCCTGCCGCGGCTCATCGGCCCCGACGTGCCCAGGGACGAGGATCTTCCCCGTTTTGTCAACAACCTGCGCGTGGCAATCAATAAACAGATTGATAACGTCCGGCAACAGCAGTCGTACTGCTGCCCGCCGCTGGAAGAAAGGCTGCGGGAAAACACCTGGGAAAGGATTTTCGCCCGGGTAATGGAAATCTACCGGGAGGTGCTGGGACAGGTTTAGTGCCTTGCTCCTGAAAGGCTGTCACTCTTTTCAGTACCCCCTTGAGGGGTA
>JAOZRP010000317.1 GCA_029940125.1 bacterium | reverse complement strand
CTTGTTGGTGCCCGCAGCAGTGTTTTTTCCGACATGCCGGCCGGGATGATCTGCTTGGGCTCACCTGCCAAACCCGTCAAACTACGTCCTCATGAAAATACTTCTGCACGGCATTAATTGTACCCCTGAGCTGGTTGGCATCGGCAAATACACCGGAGAAATGGCGGCATGGCTTTCGGCGCAGGGCCATGATGTGCACGTGGTTACAGCTCCGCCCTATTACCCGGAATGGAAAGTCAGGAACGGCTATTCCACTTATGTATATCGTCATGAAAATATTAACGGTGTGGAAGTATGGCGATGTCCTCTCTGGATTCCCACTGAACCCACCGGGTTAAAACGAATTTTGCACCTGGCGAGTTTTGCTCTTTCCAGCCTGCCGGTAATGTTCAGACAATTGTTTTGGCACCCGGATGTGGTCATGGTGATTGAGCCCCCTCTTTTTTGCGCGCCGGCGGCCCTGCTGATCGGCAAATTATCCAGGGCTAAAACGCTCCTTCATATCCAGGATTTTGAGGTTGACGCGGCCTTCAATCTTGGCCTGCTGAAAGCTCCCGTGGCGCGTTGGTGTGTTGGCGGGCTTGAAAAAATATTGTTGAAATTTTTTGATCAGGCAAGCACTATCTCTCCTAACATGATGGCAAAACTTGAAGAGAAAGGGCTTGATGCCGAAAAGATCCTGTTTTTCCCCAACTGGGTGGATGCACAGTCTATTTATCCGCTTGAAAAAACCAGCCCCATGCGTACCGAGCTGGGAATAGATGATGATGCGATTGTCGTTCTTTATTCCGGCAATATGGGTGAAAAGCAGGGACTGGAAATCATCATCGACGCCGCCAGGCAGCTGGCAGCATATTCTCGCCTGGTTTTTGTTATGTGCGGGGATGGCGCTGCCTGTCAGCGTTTAAAAAATCAGGCGGATGGTTTAACAAATATGATCTGGCTGCCTTTGCAGCCTTTGGAAAAACTGAACGCACTGTTAAATCTGGCCGACATCCACCTTTTGCCCCAGCGGGCTGATGTTGCCGATCTGGTCATGCCCTCCAAGCTTACCGGTATGCTGGCCAGCGGCCGGGCAATTCTGGCAACGGCCCGGGCCGGCACCCAGATTGCCAGGGTATTGGAGGAGACTGGTATTGTCGTTTCTCCGGGAGACAGCTCCCGATTTGCCGAGGCATTACAATCCCTTGCCGATAATTCTGAATTGCGTAAAAAGCTTGGGCAGAGAGCCCGGCAGTACGCATTGGACCATTTAGATCGTGAGGTTGTGCTGTCAAACTTTGAACAAAACTTGAAAATTTTATGCGGTCAGTGAAAAATACAGTGAAAAACAAGGAAGGAATATTATGGCAAAAGTAGCGTTGATCACCGGCATTACCGGCCAGGATGGGGCCTACCTGGCTGAATTTCTGCTGCAGAAAGGCTATGTTGTCCATGGCATTAAGCGCCGGGCGTCATTGTTCAATACCGATCGGGTCGATCATTTGTATCAGGATCCCCATGTAAAGAGCCGCAATTTCATTCTCCACTACGGCGATTTGACTGACTCCACCAATCTGATCCGCATCATCCAGCAGGTGCAGCCCGACGAAATTTACAACCTGGGGGCCATGAGTCACGTGGCGGTTTCTTTTGAAACCCCGGAATATACCGCCAATGTTGACGGGATGGGGACGCTGCGCCTGCTGGAGGCCATCCGCATCCTGGGGTTGGAACAGAAAACCCGTTTTTACCAGGCCTCGACGTCGGAGCTTTACGGCCTGGTGCGGGAAGTGCCGCAAAAAGAAACAACCCCTTTTTATCCCCGCTCTCCTTACGCGGTGGCCAAGCTGTACGCCTACTGGATTACGGTAAACTACCGCGAAGCCTACGGCATCTATGCCTGCAACGGCATCCTGTTCAACCATGAATCCCCCATCCGCGGGGAAACCTTTGTGACCCGCAAGATTACCCGGGCACTGGCCCGCATTCATCTGGGGCTGCAGGACTGTCTCTACCTGGGGAATCTGGACGCCAAACGGGACTGGGGACATGCCAAGGATTATGTGGAGATGCAGTGGCTGATGCTCCAGCAGGATCAGCCGGATGATTTTGTCATTGCCACCGGCGTGCAGTATACGGTGCGGGATTTTGTCGAGGCGGCGGCCAATGAGCTGGGTGTTTCTGTTCGCTGGGAAGGTGTCGGGGTGGACGAAAAAGGCTATGATAAACAGACCGGCAGGATGATCGTCGCCGTTGATCCCCGCTATTTTCGGCCGACGGAAGTTGAAACACTGCTGGGCGATCCCAGCAAAGCCAAGGAGAAGCTTGGCTGGGAACCGAAAATCAGTTTTGGCGAACTGGTGGCCGAAAAGGTCCGTGCCGACCTGGAAGACGCCAGGCGGGATGAATTGTGCAAAAGTCATGGATTCAAGGCCTTTGATTACCATGAATGAGAACTTTTGAAGCCGGTTCTGTCTGGAAATGGAAAGGAAGTGAAGTTATGGAGACAATGGAAAAATCAGCGCGAATATATGTCGCCGGCCATCGGGGGATGGTGGGTTCCGCCCTGGTGCGCTGTTTGGAAGCCGCCGGTTACCACAATTTGATTTTGAGAAGCCGGGCGGAGCTTAACCTGCTTGAGCAGGCAGCCGTGCGTGATTTTTTTGCGGCCGAGAAACCTGAATATGTTTTTTTGGCCGCGGCCAGGGTGGGCGGCATCCACGCCAACAATACCTATCCGGCGGACTTCATCTACCAGAACCTGGTGATTGAAACCAATATCATTGAAGCGGCGTTTCGCGCCGGGGTGAAAAGGCTGCTGTTTCTGGGCTCATCCTTCATTTATCCCCAGTTGGCAAAACAGCCGATGGCGGAAGATGCCTTGTTGACGGGGACGCTGGAGCCGACCAATGAACCGTATGCGATTGCCAAAATCGCCGGCATTAAGTTATGCGAATCCTACAACCGCCAGCACGGCACTGATTTCCGCAGCGTCATGCCTACCAATCTGTATGGCATCAATGACAACTTTCATCCGGAAAACAGTCATGTCATCCCCGGGATGATGCGCCGTTTTCATGAGGCGAAGGTGGCCGGTGCCGAAGAATTGGTTGTTTGGGGTTCCGGCCGGGCGATGCGGGAATTTCTGTATGTGGATGATATGGCCGAAGCGTGCCTGCACGTTATGAATCTGGCCAGGGAAACCTATGCGGGTTGCACGGAACCGATGC
>JAOZRP010000316.1 GCA_029940125.1 bacterium | reverse complement strand
ACGGCCGGCGAGAATGAGCGAGAGCCATGCCGGAACATCCGACACCCGTGTTCCAACCATTTTTTCAGAACAACCCCGAACAGCCTCACTTCTCCAGCATGATGCGGCCGTCCACCACCCAGCCGGCGTCGGCACTGAGGAACAGCGGGTTGACGTCAATCTGTTGAATGGCGGGAAAGTCGGCCAGCAGGTCGGCCAGGGCGTAGAGCACCCGGTCCAGGCTCGGGCGGTGGATGCCAGCCTGCCCGCGGGCTCCCTTGAGGATGGCCGCCCCTTTCAGGTTTTCAATCATATCGCCAATCAAGTTTTCATCGAGCGGGGGAAGGCGCAGGGCGGTATCCTGGAAAATCTCGGCATAGATTCCACCCATGCCCAGCATGACCACGGGACCAAAAGCCGCGTCCCGGCGGCCGCCGACGATCATCTCCACCATCGCTTCGGCCTGGGACTGGAGCAGGATGCCGCGATAATCCGGCAGTGAGGAAAAGCGCCCGGTTAAATCCTCATAGACCCGCTGCAGCTGGTCCCGGTTTTCGATGCCCAAGCGCACGCCGCCGGCGTCGCTTTTGTGGGACAGGGAACCGGCCACCACCTTGGCAGCCAGGGGGAAGGCCAAGGGTGCGGATATTTCCGGCAGGGGGGCGCCGGCCGGCAGCAGCTGACTGGGCAGCACCGGCAGGTCATAAGCCCGGAAGATGTCCAGCACCTGGTCCAGAGAGAGCAGCCCCCCCTGGGAAGTTCGGGCTTTTTCAATCATGGCCGCCACCGTCTGGCGATCGTATTGGCCGGCGACAGGAACAACCGCGGAAATCTTTCGGGCCTGTCGGCGGGCGTAGTCCCGGGAAACCGCCAGCGCTTCGATGCCTTCGGCCGGTTCGATGAACAGGGGAAAGGAAATCTGCTTTTTCAGCTGGTTGACCGCCTGGGCCCCGGCAAAAATGCACAGGGCCACCGGCTTGTCATAGCGCCGGGACAACTCATTGATGGTGCGGGCCAGTCGCAGGGAGGCCTCCCCCTCAACATCAGGCTGAAACACATGGTTGAACAGCACCCCGTCGACATCCGGCCGCTGCAGCACCTGCTCCAGAATGGTCAGGTAGAAGTCGATGTCAAACAAGTCGCCCAGATCCAGCGGGTTGCCCGGCTTGATCACCTGGGCCCGAAAATGGGCGCTGATAAAATCGACGAATTCCGGGCTGAAGGGAACCAGGTTGAAGCCGTATTCATCGGCAACATCCGCCGCCACCACCGCGTGGCCTCCCGAACGGGAAATCACCACCAGGTTGTCCCCTTTCATCAGCGGCAGGCTGAATGATTTGACCTGGTTGATAAACTGACGGAAGGTTTTGGCCCGGTAAATGCCGTACTGCTGACAGGCGGCATCGACCACCTGGTCGTCGTTGGCCAGGGCCGCGGTATGCGAACTGGCGATTTCACTGCTCTGTGCCGAGGTATTGGCCTTGTGGAGAATGACCGGTTTGGGGGTGGCTGCCACCCGGGCAAGCAGCCGGCGGCCGTCATTGATCCCTTCCAGGTACAGACCAATGATCTCCGTTTCCGGGTCATCCCTGAGATATTCAAGGTAGTCGCTTTCGTCGAGACATGTTTTGTTGCCCATGCTGATCACCTTGGCAATGCCGACGTTCTCGCTGCTGCCCATGCCCAGGTAGGTCAGGGCCATGCCGCCGCTCTGGCAGACGAGCGACAGGCTGCCTTTCTTGATCTCCGCCGCCGAAAGGCGCATGAACGGCAGGCACAGGCCGTTGTGACGGTTGATGATGCTGATGCCGTTGGGGCCGACGAATTTAATCCCCTGCTCCCTGGCAAAGTTGACCAGCTCCTTTTCCAGCTCGGCGCCGGCGGTGGAAAGCTCCCGGAAGCCGCCGCTTTCAATCACTATCCTGGTTATTCCCCGGCTGCAGCAGGCTTTGACCACGTCCAGCACGGTGGCGGCCGGCGTCAGGATGACCGCCAGGTCAATGCCCTCGGGCAGGGTCGAAAAATCCGTATGGATGCGATGGCCGAGAAAGTAGCCCGGATGGCGGCCGAAAAGGTGAATTTCCCCTTCGAAGCCGAAATCTATCAGGTTGCTGGCAATGTTTTTGCCCAGGTTTTCCGGCCGGGTGGAAACGCCGATGATAAGCACGGAACGGGGATGGAACAGACGATCCATAGAACGACTCCTCAGTTTTCATCCGGAAGCGGCTGCTTCCGGATGAGCTGTTGGCTCTCAGCCTTCAGCTTTCAGCGTGACTCAGCACTGTCCGGTTAGAAACTTGCAAAAGACAACCGGCTCAGTTTTCAGCGCTTTTTGGCGCCTGCTTGCCTGTTTTTCAACATTTGGCTGAAAGCTCTCCTCTGACCGCTGAAAGCGTTCACCAGGAAAAAGCATTTTCAGACAAACACCCATCAGCTGCTTCCGTCCGAAAAAACAGTCCAGGCAGACGGAATGAGTGAATGTTCATTTTTTCCTTTTTTTTAGCGCACCCGGCGCGTTTCTGTCAAGAGCTAAAGCAGGGATTCCACCCGGAAAGCAAGGTTCCGGGTAAATACTGTCGCCATCACCATGTTTGCGGACGACGCCGGGAAAATTTCAAAATGGATTGACAAAAAGGGGGAAATAACGTAGTTCAGCGGCAAATTTCAGCCCAATTTTGGAAAAACGAGGAGTAAAACCATGAGTGAAAGAACATTGTCGATTATCAAACCCGACGCCGTCGCCAAGGGGGTTATCGGCCAGATCATCGCTGACTTTGAAGCCAACGGCCTGCAAATCGCGGCGATGAAAATGATCCGGATGAGCAAGCGGGTGGCCCAGGGCTTTTACGCCGTCCACCGTGAACGGCCCTTTTTTGACAGCCTGACCGACTTCATGTCTTCCGGACCGGCGGTGGTCATGGTGCTGTCCGGTGACAACGCCATTGCCAAAAACCGGGAACTGATGGGGGCTACCAACCCGGCGGAGGCGGCCGAAGGAACCCTGAGGAAGCGCTTTGCCACCGATATTGAAAAAAACGCCGTCCACGGCTCCGACGCTCCGGAAACCGCCCGCACCGAGATCGCTTATTTTTTTCCGGAACTGGAAATCGTCAACGAGAAGTAGAGTGGAACAGTCAGCTTTCAGCAAAGCATTGAAAAAACAGCTTGTTACGCTGGAGGCTGAAGGCTGACAGCTCATCCGGAAACCACCGTTTCCGGATGGACGTCAGCCAAGGCG
>JAOZRP010000315.1 GCA_029940125.1 bacterium | reverse complement strand
GCTCACCAGTAAAATCAAGCACTTGCGTTCATTCGCGAGTGCTTTTTTTGTTGCTATTTGGTTTTGGTCGCCATTTTGGTGCAGAAATGATAAATATATCAAACATGAAGTTTCCAGTGGCAATGTTTATCTTGCAGCTGGATGTCTATTCTCAATGTCTTCAAGGAAAGCCGATCGTATGAATCGTATCACTAAAATGCAAATAAAATATGCCCTGATTGGCTTGTTGGTTGTGCCTGTTTTTGGTCGCTTGGCGTTGACGGGCACCGGTCACGAGGGAGACCTTTATCGTTATCTGATTCCGGCGCTGGTTGGTTGTGTTGCCGGCTTTTTGATTGGCCGGGAACGTGGACATTATTTAGACAAACAAAGGGAATTGCTGGAAAGCCGGGGTTTTTTGCAGGCAATCATTGATAATATTCCGGCGCCTATCTACCTTAAAGATATTGATGGAAACTACCTGTTTATTAATAAACAGTATGAATTGTTAACCGACCTTTCCTGCGAGAAAATTTCGGGTAAAAATGACTTTGCTCTTTTCCCTGAGCAGATAGCCAAACTTTTTTGTTCCCAGGATGAACAAGTTCGACGTAACTGTGCGCCGATGAAATTTGAAGAGAACATTCCCTTAAAAAGTGGAGTACATACCTTTATTACTCATAAATTTCCCTTGGTTGACGGCAATGGAACGGTGTACGCGGTAGGTGGATTTTGTACCGATATTACCAGGCGCCGGCAAACGGAAAAGGAACTTGCCGCTGAACGGGATTTTTCGGCCGCCATCCAAAGCAGCCTGCCGGGGATTTTTTACGTTTATGATGAAGACCGCCGGCTTATCAGGTGGAATCGCAATCAGGAAATGCTGACCGGTTATACCGTTGATGAACTTGCCGCCATGAGGGTGGAAGACTGGTTTGAGGAAAGCGACCGGGAAATTTTGCTTAAGAACTTCAACCAGGTGCTTGAACAGGGAGTAAAGAGGCATGGCTGTCTGCCTTTGACCTTCAAGGATGGGCGTAAAATCCCGTACAATTTAAGTGCCTGCCGCTTGCAGGTGGATGGCAAATCTTTCGTTGTGGGCGTTGGTTTTGATATTTCCGATATTATCCGTTTCCAGGAGGCTCTGGAACGGTCCCGGGATTTTCTGCAAACGGTCATCGATGCCAACCCCGATCCGATGATGATCGTTTCCCCTGAACATCAAGTTGTCCTGGCCAACCGGTCTTTTTCCCGGATATCCAGGCATTACGACGGCGACCCGGTCGCCAACAGTCAGAAATGTCACAAATATCTTTATGATTCAGATCATCCTTGTTCTGAAAATGGATATTCATGTTCTCTGCCCAAGGTCATTGAAAGCAAAAAAGTAATTATTGAAAACCGCCGGATTACGGTTCCCGACGGAACTGAATGCACCTTTGAGATCATGATGGCACCGATTTTTGATGAAGCGGGGGAGGTTGTTCAGGTCGTTAAATCGTTCCGCAATATTACCGAACGCGTTCGGGCTGAACAGCGGCTGAAGGAGAGGGAAGCCAAGTTGAAAAGCATTTTACAGACCGCGCCGACAGGCATCGGCGTGGTTGTTGACCGGGTTTTCCAGGAAGTGAATCAGCGGTTCTGCGATATGGTGGGATATACCGAAAACGAGCTGCTGGGGAAAAATTCCAGGATAGTGTACCCTTCCGATGAAGAGCATGAACGGGTGGGGCGGGAGCAGATGGAACTCATCCGCAAGCACGGTCTGGGCAATATCGAATCATGTCTCCGGCATAAAAACGGCCAGATAATCAATATCCTGGTTTCCTGGTCTCCGCTTAATGAAGATGATCCTTCGGCGGGCATTGTTTTCAATGCTTTGGATATAACGGCAACGAAAAAGCTGGAAGAGCAGCTTTTTCAAGCCCAGAAGATGGAGTCGATCGGCAATTTGGCCGGCGGTGTTGCCCATGACTTTAATAATATCCTGACGGTCATCAACGGCTATACCCAGATAATCCAGATGAATCTGAAAGGAGACAGCAAGCTCAAGCATAATATTGAACAGATTCAGAAGGCTGGGAACCGGGCCGCCAACCTTACCCGGCAGCTGTTGGGTTTCAGCCGCAAACAGATGATCATTCCCGTAACCGTCAACATCAATAAACTGATATCCGAAATGGGGAAAATGCTGGTCAGGATCATTGGTGAAGACATTCAGCTGACCATATCCCTGGATGAACAGCTCGAGTCAATCTATGCTGATCCGGGCCAGCTGGAGCAGATTCTCATGAATCTGGTGGTCAACGCCCGGGACGCCATCAATGAACAGCCTGAAGGGGCCGAAAAAATCATTGAAATTTCCACTTCGCAGGTTTTTCTGGATGCCCGATTCGCGGAGGTTCACCGGGATGTTGCTCCCGGCCGGTATGTGCTGCTGCAGGTGGAAGACAACGGCTGCGGGATGACGGAGGAAGTAAAAAAGCATATTTTCGAGCCTTTTTATACCACCAAGGGAATTGGTAAAGGCACCGGCATGGGATTGGCAACGGTGTATGGAATTGTTAAGCAGAACAATGCGGCTATTTATTGCGACAGTGTGCCGGGGCGGGGATCCACGTTCACAGTATACTGGCCGGTGGTGGCGGTTGAAGGCTGGGAATCGGTGGATGAGAAGTCTGAGCAGCCGTCAGGCGGCAGCGAGACAATTCTGCTGGTTGAGGATGATGCTCAGATCAGGGAAATAACCGGCAGCCAGCTACGGGATGCCGGCTATACGGTTATTGAAGCTGAAAATGGCAGAGACGCCCTGGAACAGGCCGAAAAACATCAGGGAATCATTGATCTTTTGTTTACCGACGTGATCATGCCCATCATGGGAGGTCGGGAACTCTATGAAAAAATCAAGGATATCTATCCAGACATTCCTGTTCTTTTTGGTTCCGGCTATACCGACGACAACCTGCCCAAAGACATCTTTATCTTTACCAGGGATCATTTTATCAACAAGCCTTACAATCTTAAGGATGTCTTAAGCCGGATTCGCAAGCTGTTGAACGAGAGATAATGTTCATCCGGAAACTGCCGCTTCAGGATGAACTTTTAGTCGTCAGCCTTTAGCCCTTAGTCCATTTAACAGGCTGTTTTTTTAAATGTTTCACTAAACCCTGACAATTGACTGCTGAAAGTGTTTATCGGGAAATGAACATTTCCGGATGGAAACCAGGCAGACAACAAAAAATTACCAAGGCGGGCTTAAG
>JAOZRP010000314.1 GCA_029940125.1 bacterium | reverse complement strand
ATCATCAGTGATCCTGCATTTGGAAATAGGGGTTGCTGCCGGCAATGCGCCAGGCCGGGTAGAGGCCGGAAACCAGGGAAGCCGCCGCGGCAATCCCGAGGGTGGAAAGAAAAACCATCGGGTTTAAGTGCATGTCAATGCTCCAGCCGAACGATTTCAGGTTGATGACCTTGATCAGCACCCAGGCCAGCACCGGTCCGCAGAGCCAGGCCCCCAGGCCGGCCAGCAGGCCCATGGTTACCGACTGCAGCAGGCTCAGGCGGAAGACGTCCCCCCGGGACAGCCCCAGGGCCCGCAGGATGCCGTATTCACGCTCCGATTCCAGGAACATGGACAGCAGGGCGCTGATAATGCCGAAAAAAGCCACGACCACGGCGATGAAACGGGTGCTGATGGTAATGGTGAAGCTGCGGTCAAAAATTTCCATGATTCTTTTTTTCAGGCTGGCATTGGTATAGAGAATGTGCGGGTAGGATTGCAGCCGGGGAAGCAGCCGCCGGCGGAAGGCCGCCGGGGATGTCCCGGGCTGCAGGAAGATGGCCAGGGAATTTACTTCCCGGTCGTCCATGAAACGGCTGAACAGGGCGTAGTCCACAATAATAACGCCGTGTTCCGTGACGTAGTCGCGGTAGACGGCGGCTACCTCAAAATTCCTTTTTTCGCTGATGCCCCGCAGGGGAATGCGGTCACCCGATTTGACCAAATACTTGTTGGCAAAACTTTCGCTGACCATTACTTTCCCTTTTTGCAGTTCATCCCAGGGATTTCCCCGGGCGGCAAGAAACTGGTAGCGGGAATGGTTTTTCATCACGGCGGCGTCCATGCCGGTGAGACGGACGATGCCGTCCCTGAACCGGTAGCTGATATTGCGGTAGCGGTTGACGGCGGCAATGCCGGGCAGGGTCTGCAACTGTTGGTACACGTTTCGATTCAGGGTGTTGGCGTCATAGTCCCGGTCGCTGCCGCTGATATAAAAATCTCCCTGGACATTGTGGTGAAACCAGTCCTGGAGGGTGCCGCGGAAAGAGCCGATCATCAGGGAGATGCCCATGGACATGGCCAGGGCGACCATCAGGGCGCTGATGGCCGGTGCCGTGCGGCTGAGACGGCGGGAAATGGCCCCGATGCCCAGTTTGCTGCGGATGTCCAGCCAGGGTCCGGCCAGGCGCAGGAAGAAAAAAATCAGGCGCTCGGCCAGCAGGGGAACGGTCAGGGCAAAGCCGAGGCAGATGCCGAAAGCGGCCGCGAAGCCGAAGTAGGGCTCCCGCCCGGGTGCCCGGCTCAAAAGCAGGGAAAAAAGAATCAGCAGCAGGCCGGCCAGGGCGAAACGCCAGCGGTTGCCCCGGGTTCTGTCCTCGATGGTGCGCCGCGACAGCAGGCGGGCAATGTTGGAATGGCGGATTTCCAGCAGCGGCAGGATGACGGCGCAGCCGCCGGCGCCGATGCCGATGGCCAGGCAGCGGAGGATAAATGGCCATTGGCAGTAGATTTCCGCCCGCGGCAGGGAAAAATAGAGGTCGGCAATCGTGCGGCTGATAATGACCAGGCTGTATCTGGCCAGCCAGTAGCCCCAGGCCGCCCCGATCAGGGATCCCAGCGCCGCTAAACAGAGCACTTCAATGACCAGGGCGGCCATGAGCTGCAGGCGGGAAAATCCCAGGGCCTGCAGGATGCCGGTCTCGCGCCGGCGCTGGAGAACCATGAAGGTGATGGTGTTGTAGATGAGAAAGAAGCCGACGAAAAGGGACAGCAGGCTCAAGGCGGTGATATTGAGTTCAAAAGACCTGAGCATGGCCGTCAGGGTCTGTTGATGCTTTCGGGAAGACTGCAGTTCCAGGTGCTCGGGAAGAAAATTTTTGACTGCCTGCAGCCGGGCGGGGGTTTTAATCAGCAGGTCAATGCGGCTGAGCTTCCCCCGGCCGGGATAGATGGTTTGAACCCAGGAAATGTCTCCGAGAATCAGCGGTTCCATGGCGGTGTAGCGGGAGGCGGTCAGCGTGCCGACAACCCGCAGGGAAAGGCCTAGTCCCGGCTGCCGGGGCAGGGTGACGGTGATGAATCCCCCGCGGTTCACAAACTTTTCCGCCGGCTTGTTGATGATCACCGTCTGCGGTATGGTCAGGAAGTTAAGCAGCTGCCGGTCGGTGAAGCGGGGCAGAAAATCGGGCCGGAGGTGGATTTCGGCCAGGGGATCGACGCCCATCAGGGTGGCGGTTTCTTCTCCCAGGGGGATAGAAGTTTTAATGACCGGGGCGGCCGGCAGGGTTGGGAAGCGGCGGACCAAGTCAACGTAAAAGTGTTCCTGGACAACGCCCCCGGCCGAGCTGATGGTGTGGCTGGCCCTGCCGTTCAAGGCAGATGAAGCCTGCCGGAAAGCGTCCAGGGCGCTGTGGTTGGCCAGCTGGATGCCGGCAACCACCGTGACGCCCAAGGCGACCCCGATGATGCAGATAGAGGTCAACAGCGGTTTTTTCAGGTGGTAGCGGATTAAAGCTCTGGCGAGTGTTCTCATGGCTGGTCGACCAGGTGTCCGTCACGAAGCTGAATGGTTTGCTCGCAGATGGCGGCCGCCTCCCGGCTGTGAGTTACCATGACCAGGGTGGTGTTTTCCTGGCGGCAGATCCGGTTCATCAGTTCCACCACCTGACAGCCGGTGGTGAAGTCCAGGTTGCCGGTTGGCTCGTCAGCCAGCAGCAGGCGTGGTTTTTTGACCAGGGCCCTGACCACGGCCGCCCGCTGCTGCTGACCGCCGGAAACCTCTTCCGGGTAGCGGTCCAGCTGCTCGCTGATGCCGGTTTCCTCTACCAGGTGCCGGAAAAGTTCCAGTTCTTTTTCCCGGCCGATCAGTTCCAGGGGCAGCATGATGTTGTCGCGCAGGGTCAGGGTGGGAATCAGGTTGAAGAACTGGAAGACGAAGCCGACATCGTAGCGGCGGAAACGGGTGGTTTCCTGTTCGTTGAAGTGTGCCGCTTCCCGGCCGTCGATCATCAGTCGGCCGCTGGTTGGGCTGTCAATCAGGGAAAGCAGGTTGAGCAGGGTTGATTTTCCGGAGCCGCTTTTGCCGAGAATGGCCAGCCGCCGGCCGCCGGGAATGGTCAGGGAAATATTTTCCAGGGCCCTGACCGGTACTTTGGCCGGGTAAATTTTACTGATTTTATCCAGAACGAGGTAAGGCAGCCGCATGTCTTTCCTGTCGATTCCGGCCAGTTTTACTTTGACAAACCGGGAAAAAATGATAGATAATTCTAACATGTTGCCAGA
>JAOZRP010000313.1 GCA_029940125.1 bacterium | reverse complement strand
GCTTCGATCCGAACCCACTTGACGGGATCGGTCAAGAGCGGACCAACCAGTTTCATCCTTTGGGCCGGAACCAACGGCGGCATGAAAGCGAGAGCCGTCTGCCGAGTCAGTGCCTCCTCACTGTCAAGAGCTTTTTTAAATTGGGACATAACTTCGGGCCCTCTATATTGACCCAGCAACTCCAGCGCCGTGGCTCTTACAACCAGCGGATAGAGCTGATTCTGCACCATTTTGACCAGCTCATTTAAGGCCTCCGGCCGGTGTTTGCGGCCGGCATCAAGAACTTTGCCATAGTGTCCTGGCCGTTTTTCCCCGTACCATTTTTTCGTAAAATCGATCGACCACTGCCGCTTTTTATCTTTATGGCAGCGTAGACAGGCATCGGGGGTGTTTAACTCCCGGTTCAAGTCAGGCCGAGGAATTCTCAGTGAATGATCAGGCCGGTAATCGTTACCCATGTAGACGCGGCCGGGCATATGGCATTGCACACACAAAGTTCCAGTACCTACAGCAAAGAGAACCTTACCATCCGCCCCTTGAATCGGTTTGCCGCTGGCATCGCCTTTGTATTTATGAAAATGGTGCTGATAATTGTCATAAATATCGGCCTGATGACACTGCAGGCAAAGCTGGTTGTCTTCGAAACGCAGTTTCAGCGAATGCATATCGTGACAGTCGGAACAGCGAACCTCGCGGGCAAACATCTTTGATTGAACAAACGAGCTATAAACGTAAACCTCGTCTAAAATCTGACCGTCGGCGTAATAAAGGCCCGCATCCAGCAGGCGCGGCAACAATGTATCAAGGAGATTTTTTTTGCCATAGTGATAATCTCCGACCAGTGACCGCCGGGAGTGACAAAAAGCACAGAGTTCAACCTGCTCCCGAGTGGTCATTTTGCCGGTATGAACCAGCAAACCGTTATCGGAATTGAGCGGCTGCATAGTTTTAGCCCAGGTGACATGGTGGGAGCCGGGGCCGTGGCAGGCTTCGCAGCTAACATTGATTTCGCTGTAACTCGAATTGTAGGTATCTTTTTGAAAATCGTAACCTTTTTTGAAATTAGTTGAATGACAGTCGGCGCACATGCTGTTCCAGGTTTGAGCCTGGTTGGTCCAGTACTGCCAGTTTCCAGGGTCTAAATCGGCATCTGGATAGAGATGAAACCACTTTTTCTCTTTGACATCCCAAGCCAGAGGCAGACACTGGAGCCGCCCCCCGGGAAAAGGGATGAGATACTGCTGCAGCGGCGTCCAGCCGAATGTATATGTGATCTCAAAATCGGCCATGACACCGTCCACACCTTTAGTGTGAACAAAAAATTTGCCATCTTCACGAAAAAAGCGGGAGGTCGTCCCCCGGTGGGTAAAAGTTGCATTGTTAAAATCGCCGAGAACGGTCTTATCACTGGCAACCGCCATCGCCAGATCATGATGTGACCCGGCAAACAGGTGATCTTCCCGACGATGACATTTAATGCAAGCCTCGCGGCCGACGAACGTGGCGGCGGCAATCTCCGGACGCTTAACCGGCCACTCTTTGTCATGCCAGAGATAGAGCGGCAGAGACAGGGCCAGCAACAGCGTGGCGATAAGTCCGGCAGTTTCCCAATTACGCATAAATCAACCTTTTTTAACCACATAAGTGAGCTGTTCCGGTGCAAAAGATTGACGCCGATGCCGGGTCTTAATATCAATTTTGACCTGGCCCTTCTCAATTACCAGCGGATGCTGATCAAGCGGGCGCGGAGCCGGAGTTTTAATAACCGTACCGTTTTCAGCAAAGGTCGAAGCGTGACAGGGACAGGCAAAAAGTTTCTGTTCTTCATCCCAGGCGATAGCACAGCCCAAATGGGTGCATTTTCGCGACAGAGCCAGAAAACCACCGTCGGCAAACCGGCTCAGGTAGAGTTCGCCATGGCGAATCAGGGTGACCGACCCTGGCGCAAAATCAACCGCCGGGCCGACATCGATAAAAAGTGGTTTATCAGACCTTTTTTTGCCGCTGCCGGAAACCAGAAAAGCCAGTGCTCCGCCAATAAACTGTACCAGCGCCACCAGACCCAGACCAAGCCAGATCCGATTTAAAAAAGATCGACGGTTTGAGACCGGATTTAATAATTGTTTGGTTTTACCTGACATCGGTTAGACCTTTTCGACCCTGTTAAAATATCCACTGCATGCCGGGACCGCGCAAGCAGAGACCGGTAAATGTCAAAATAATATAACCGGCCATTAGGCCGATAAAAAGCGGCCGCACAAACCTGTTGTTTTTCTTAAGCAAAGGGAAAAAGAGCAGAAAAAATACCATGGCGGGCACTAAAATCAGTAGCACGAATACGGGGTTAATATGGATCAAAAGCTCCTGAACAGCGATAAAATACCAGGGAGCTTTGACGGTTGCCGGAGTCAGTCCAGGGTTAGCCTGTGCCCCGAAAGGGGCATTAAAAAAGATCGCGGTATAAATTAGAACTGCAAGAACCACGGCAGTAGCGGCTTTTTCTCGAACAAAAAGGTGGGGCCGGGCGGCAAGCTGTAAACTTCCATCTTTGTATCCAGTTTTCTCTCCAGCTTTATCTTCGAGACCTGTTGCGTTATCGTCGCCATCTCCGACCGCTTCAAGAAAAAGTCCTCCGACCCGACGAATTCTCCAGAAATGCCAGATTATGAGAAAGAGCAGCAGAAACGGCAGGATGCCACTATGCAGACTATGAAAGATATGCAAAGTCGAGGCGCCGACATCACTGCTGCCACGGACAATCCGAAGCAGGCCCGAACCAATACCGGGCAGATATTCGAGGATTGAGGTAGCAATAGTTACGGCCCAGTAGGAACGCTGATCCCAGGGCAGGAGATAACCGCTGAAATTAGCGAGGAGAATCAGAAAAAACAGGCCCAGACCGATGACCCAGTTCAAATGGCGCGATCCACGGAAAGCCGAGCTGAAAAATACGCGCAGCATATGCAGAAAGACAATGACAAGCAGAGCATGGCCGACCCAGTGATGCAGGTTGCGAAACAGACGGCCGCAAAGCACATCATAATGTATGTACTGAACCGAAGCGTAAGCACCCTGAACTGTTGGCTCATAACTGAAATTAAGCAGAATTCCGGTAATAAGTTGAATCACCACCATCAGGGCCGCGGCACCGCCCAACCCCCAGGTAAAACGAAAACGCAAAACCGCCGCCGGTACCGTCTGCGGACGAGCATGCACAAAAATATTTCTTTTTTTTCTCAGTGTTGTCCGGTTAGGAATTTGCATAAA
>JAOZRP010000034.1 GCA_029940125.1 bacterium | reverse complement strand
CCGCCGAACGAATCACACGATGTGATTCGCGGCGGACGCCTCGGAGCCGGCCATGAACGGCCGGCGAGAATGAGCGAGAGCCATGCCGGAACATCCCGATAAAGCAATGCCGAAATTTTTCAAGACACCCTCTACATGATCAGTTCATGTGGTTGTCAACGCTGTCATGATGAAAAAAGGTGGCCATCATTCCCGCAGCGGAAATCACAGCCACCTTTGTAACCTGAAAAGCGGTCAAACAACCACCTATTTTTTCATCGCCCGGCAGTCCCGGCACAAGTCAAAGAAATCTTCCGGCAGATCATACTTCTTCTGGATAAAGCGCAGTTGAAAATCCGGGGCAAATTCCATCCCACACTCCTTGCAGGTCCGCAGCTTCAGCACCCGGGACCAGCGGTCAATGATCTTTTCCTCGCCGTTTTCCTGGATCTGGATGGCATTGGTGGGACAGACATAGGCACAGGCGCCGCAGCCGATGCATGCTTCAGCCTCTTCCCCGAAAGGAGGAACAACCACCCGGTCTGTGCCGCGCTGGGCGAAAGTAATGGCATTGGCTCCGACAATTTCCCGGCAGACCCGCTCACAGAGACCGCAGAGGATGCAGTCGTCATAATGCAGTTCAAAGGGGGATTTTTCAATCCCATATTCCGCCGCCAGCTGGTTCAGCTTCGGAGACGTGTCGCAGCGTGACAACAGCAGTTCCAACACCATCTTCCGCGAGCTTCTGACCTTCTCCGTATCCGTTTCCACCTCGATGGGAACGGTTATCGGATAGTTGCAGGAGGTGGTCAATGTCCGGTAGCCATTTTTTACCACTTCCACCAGGCACAACCGGCAGGCCCCGTACGGCTCAAGAAGTTCATGGTAACACAGGGTGGGAATAGCAACCCCGTTGGCCCTGGCCGCCTCCAGGATCGTCGTCCCTTCTTCCACTTGCACCTTTTTCCCATTAATTGTTATCTCTACCATCATCATTCCCCTTTACTGTGGATGGGATATATAAAACACCTCAGATAATTTTCACCGCATCAAACTTGCAGGCATCGTAGCACATGCCGCATTTAATGCATTTGTCCTGATCAATTTCATGGGGTTCCTTCTTTTCCCCATGGGCCGCGCCTACGGGGCACACCCGGGCGCACTTGTGGCAGCCGGTGCAGGCATCAGGATCAATTTCAAAATGGATCAGCTCCTTGCAGACGCCGGCCGGGCATTTTTTGTCGTTGATGTGGGCCAGATATTCATCCCGGAAATAGCGCAGCGTACTCAGCACCGGATTCGGGGCCGTTTTCCCCAGACCGCACATGGAACCTTCCTGGACCACCACGGCCAGTTTTTCCAGCAGGTCCAGATCGCTCAGCTCCCCTTCTCCCCGGGTAATCTTGTCAAGGATTTCATACATGCGCAAAATCCCTTCACGGCAGGTGGTGCACTTGCCACAGGATTCCCCTTTGAGGAAATTAAGGAAATACTTGGCCACGTCAACCATGCAGGTACGGTCATCCATGACGATCATGCCGCCGGAGCCCATCATGGAACCAACCTTGCCCAGTTCGTCAAAATCAACCTGCAGGTCAAGATGTTCTTCCGGGATGCAGCCGCCGGAAGGGCCGCCCGTCTGCACGGCTTTAAACTTCCTGCCGCCGGGGATGCCGCCGCCAATGTCAAAGATGATCTCCCGCAGGGTGATGCCCATCGGCACTTCAACCAGGCCGGTATTGTTAACCTTCCCCACCAGGGAAAAAATCTTGGTCCCGGGGCTGCCCTCAGTGCCGATGCTTCGGTACCACTCGGCGCCTTTGTCGATAATCACTGGAACGTTGGCCCAAGTCTCCACATTGTTCAAGACCGTTGGTTTTCCCCAGAGGCCGCTTTCGGCCATGTGGATATGCTTGGCCCGCGGTTCGCCGACCTGGCCTTCAATGGAAGCAATCAGGGCGCTTGATTCACCGCAGACGAAGGCCCCGCCGCCGCGGCTGATCTTGATGTCGAAGCTAAAGCTGCTGCCCAGGATATTCTCACCCAGCAGACCCATCTCCCGGGCGGCGTCAATGGCCATGGTCAGATTGGTCACCGCCAGCGGGTATTCGTGGCGAACGTACACATAACCGTCCGTGGCCCCAACCGCGTAAGCACCAAGCAGCATGCCCTCGATAACCGCGTGGGGGTTGCCTTCCAGCAGGCTTCGATCCATATAGGCGCCGGGGTCACCCTCGTCTGCGTTGCAAATAACGTACTTCACCTCAGAATCAACATTTCTGGTGGACTCCCATTTCCTGCCGGTGGGAAAACCGCCGCCGCCGCGACCCCGCAGACCTGATTTTTTCACTTCTTCCAAAACCGCGTCCGGACTCATTCCCGTCAGAGCCTTGGCCAGGGCCTGGTAGCCGCCGATGGCCAGGTAGTCGTCAATGCTTGTCGGGTCAATCAGGCCGTTGCTGCCAAAAATAATCCGCTTCTGCAGCTTATAAAAGGGAACGTCCTTTTCCAGGGATATCTTTTCTTTGGTGGTCGGCAGGGCGTAAAGCAGGGATTCAATCACCTCACCCTTTTGCACCGTCCGGGCAATAATGTCAGGGACATCCTCAACCTTCACTTTATGGTAAAACACCCCCTGGGGATGGACAACAACCAGGGGCCCCTGTTCACAAAATCCATGGCAGCCGGTGGCTTTCACTTCAACCTGGTCGAGCCCCTGCTTTTCCAGTTCCTGCCGGATGGCGTCCACCACGTTGGAGCAGCCATGGGCGAGGCAGCCGGTACCGGCACAGATGGTGATCACGGTCCGCTGCGGATCCCGGACAGCCAAACATTCCTGACGATAGGCTTCCAGTTCCTGGGCTGATTGTATTCTTTTCATGGGAAATATCCTTCTTCTCAGTTAGCACCTAACATTAACGATAATTTTCCATCAATTTATCCACCTGTCCGGGGGTCATATCGCCATGATATTCCTGATCAACCACGACGACCGGACCAAGGGCGCAGGCCCCCAGGCAGTTGACCGTCTCCAGGGAAAATTTCTGATCGGCGGTGGTCTCGCCCCGGCTGATGCCCAGCTGCCGCTCCAATTCATTCAGAATCCGCTCGGCACCGCGCACATGGCAGGCTGTTCCCATGCAGACGTTGATGATATGTTCACCTTTCGGCTCCAGACTGAAAGCCTTGAAGAAAGTTGCGATCCGGTACACCCTGGTTAGGGGAATCGCCAGAGCCTCGGCCAGTTCCCGCAAATCTTCCTCCGGCAGGTAGCGTTTGGCACTCTGCAGATCCTGCAGCATGGCGATGATCTGTGAAGGGTCGGAGCCATATTTGGCAGTGATTTTTTTGACTGTTGATTCCATAATCCTAGCCCTCGCTCATTGCTATTTTTTTCAGCAGCTTCTCATAAGAAGCATCAACGTACTGCTGGATAAATTCAATCTCTTTTTCCTGCAGGTGGCGAAAGCGACCCTGCGGTTTAAGGTAGTCCTTCACCGGACGGTGGTGCTTGTATTGAACCGTCATCCGATATTCACCGTTCACCACTTCATAAAGCGGAAAAACCTTGGTTTCCACCGCCAGGCGGCCAATGGAAACCGCCAGGTTGGGAGCCATGCGCCAGCCGGTAGGACAGGGAGCCAGCACATGGATATAGGCAGGACCTTCCATATCCGCCGCTTTACGCACCTTCTCCATCAAGTCAAAGGGGTAGCTGGGGCTGGCCGTCGCCACGTAGGGGATATCGTGAGCCACGGCGATTTCCGCCACATTCTTTTTCATCGTCACCTGGCCGATGCTTTCCTTCCCGGCCGGGGAAGTGGTGGTGGCCGCCCCGTAGGGAGTGGAACTGGAGCGCTGAATCCCGGTATTCATGTAGGCTTCATTGTCATAACAGATATAGATAAAATCATGGCCCCGCTCCAAAGCCCCTGAAAGCGCCTGCAGGCCGATGTCAACAGTGCCGCCGTCACCGGCCTGGGCGACGATGGTTATCTTCCGGTCTACCGGATACCGGCCCTTTTTCTTCAGGCTTTTAATCCCGGCTTCCACCCCCGAAGCCACGGCAGCGGCATTTTCAAAGGCCACGTGGATCCAGGGAACCTGCCAGGCTGAATGGGGAAATGACGAGGTGACAATTTCCAGGCAGCCGGTAGCGTTGGCAATGATATAGTCACGACCCAGGGTCTTGGCTACCAGGCGAACAGCCAGAAGCTCGGCACAACCCTGACAGGCCCGGTGTCCAGGGGCCAGGGATTCCTGCTGCGGCGCCAGTTTGGCGGCATATACATTTAAGGCATCCATTATTCCCTCACTCCTATCATTTTATATTCATGAATTTCGCCCTCGGCTTCCATCTTTTCAGCCAAGGCTGCCATATCCATGAAATCTTTAACGGTCACATCCCGGCCGCCAAGGCCGGCAATAAAACTGGCAACATAGGGTCGATCAGCGGTTGAATAAAGGGCGGAGCGAATCTCACCAGCAACCGGGCCGCCCGTACCCCCAAAGGATACCGCCCGGTCAATGACGGCCAGGGTTTTCACGCCCTTGACCATTTCCCTCAATTCATCCACCGGGAACGGACGCCAGAGGCGCAGGCGCAGCAGCCCAACCCGCCGGCCCTGCTCATCCCGCATCACGTCAATGGCCTCCATGGCGGTTTCACTGATGCTGCCCATGGTCAACAGCAGGGTCTCGGCATCCTCCGTCCGGTAAGACTCAATGACATTGTAATAGCGGCCAAACCGATCACCAAAATCCTTGAACACTTCTTTGATGACTGCCTTCGATTCGATGAGGGCAACATCCTGGGCTTTCTTGGCTTCAAAAAAGATTTCGGGAATTCCCACCATTCCCATGCTGACCGGCTTGTCGGGATTCAACTGCACCAGCGGCTGATAGGGGGGCAGGAATTCATTTACCTCTTCCTGGCTGAGAAATTCATGGGGCTCAATAACATGGCTGAGGGTGAAACCATCAATATTAACGCTGATCGGCAGCAGCACCCGGTGATCTTCCGCGATCTTGAACGACTGCAGGGTCAGATCAAAAGCCTCCTGGCCATTCTCGGCAAAGATGGCAATCCAGCCCGTATCCCTGACACTCATCAAGTCGCTGTGATCGTTCCAGATGCTGATGGGACCGGACAGGGCCCGGTTGGCCAGAGTCATGACAATGGGCAGCCGCAGGGCCGGAATGATAAAAAGAATTTCATTCATCAGGGCCAGCCCCTGGGAACTGGTCGCTGTATAGGTCCGGGCCCCGGCAGCAGCAGTTCCGGCACAGACGCTCATGGCCGAGTGTTCCGACTCAACGGGGATAAATTCGGCGTTCAGCTCCCCATCCGCCACCAGCTCCGACAGATGTTCCACGATATGGGTCTGCGGTGTAATCGGGTAAGCAGCAATGGCATCCACATCCGCCAGCTTTACCGCTTCACTGATCCCCAGCGAGACCTCAATTCCAGTTTTTTTTGCCATCACTTATCCTCCTCTACCATGCTGATGCAGCCCGTCCAGCACTCGGTGGCACAAATCCCGCAGCCTTTGCAGTGGTCATAATCAAAATCATAGGTGCCATCGGCGGCCAGATTGATGGCGCCATCCGGACACGACAGGTAGCAAATTCCGCACTTTATGCACTTGCTTTTGTCGACGACCGGTTTCTGCGACCGCCAGTCGCCGGTGCGGTACTCGGCCGAACAACCGGGACGGGTCACCATAAACGCCAAGCTGTATTCCTTCCAGGTCATTTCATTAAAATTCTTAGCCATTTTTATGACTCCTTTCCCGCCACTACCGTTTCCTGATACGCCCGCTGCATGGCTTTAATATTACGGGACGCGATGCGTCCAAAACGCTTCTCAAGCGGCGCCACCAGGGAATCAAGCGAAATTATTTCCTTTCCCTTTACCAGGGCCCCCAGCATGGTGGTATTGGTAATCGGCAATCCCAGCTCCTCCATGGCAATATGGGTGGCATCCACCTGGGCCATCTCGGTTTTAAAACCGTATTCCCGGCGCAGCTCTTCGATGGTTTTATGGCTGTTGATGACCAGCAGTCCGTCATCCTTCAACCCCTCTTCCACATTAACAATGCTTAAAACCGATGGATCCAAAACTACGACGATATCCGGCGCGTACACCTTCGTCCGGTTGCGGATCTTGATGTCACTGACCCGGGCAAAAGCAACAACCGGCGCCCCCCGCCTTTCCGGGCCGAAGCTTGGAAAAGCCTGGGCAAATTTCCCCTCATTAATGGCAGCAATGGCAAGCATCTCCGCGGAGGTCACTCCTCCCTGACCGCCTCTCCCATGAATTCTGACTTCAATCATGAATACTCTCCTTCATCCCGGAATCCAGAATCGTCAATAACCACTCCTGGTGTAGACAACATTATCATTATCGTTACAATTTACATCGGCCACTGATAGACTTTTCAATCGTTACCGGATCCATATATTCAATATCGGCTCCCACCGGCAGACCGCAGGCCGGCCGGCTTACCTGCACGTTCAACGGTTTGAGAAGGTCCGCAATATATACCGCGGTCGCATTGCCCTCAACCGTGAGGTTGGTAGAAATAATGACTTCTCTTACCGATCGCTGAATTACCAGGTTTTTGAGCCGGTCAAGGCGCAGGTCCTCGGGACCAACGCCCTGGAGCGGGGCGACCGCCCCATGCAATACGAAATAACAGCCTTTAAACGCCCCGGATTTTTCAATGGCGGTTACATCGGCAGGCGACTCAACCACACACAGCAAGCGCTTATCCCTGGCAGGATCAGAGCATAATGGACAAGGGTCGATTTCAGTCAGGTTTTGACAATGAGAACAAAGCTGCAGGCGGGAGGTGACTTCCTGAATGGCCTGCGACAAACGCAGGGCCTCCGGCGGCGACAGGCGAACAATGTGAAAAGCTAGACGGTCAGCGGTCTTACGACCAACCCCGGGCAGTTTCATTAGCTGTTCCACCAATTTTTTAAGCGGTTCCGGGTATTTATACATCACCACCTGCTCCGTCCGGAAGAAATCTTAAGCGACAACGGCCATATTGTATACAATTAGAGGAATCAACCGGCTTTGTCAAGCAAGATTTGTGATTTAGCGTTGATCCGGAAACATACCGATCCCGATGAATGTTTACAGCGGTCAGTTTGAATACATCAAGTCATAATGTTCATAAGCAATAAAAATCCATCAGGCAACGGTTTGCCAAAAGAAACACGCGGTAATTATTACCATAACGGCTAAACGCCTATAGAGCAACTAATGATATTTATATGTATATAACTTTATTTACGGATGTCCAGTAATTTTTTATTTCCAAAGGATTCCCTCCCCGAAGCAGTCAAAAGGCGTTATCCTTTTTGCGACAATTCCGTTAAAACCCCCTTAGAACTTTTCGGATGAATAAAGGCAACCCGGGCTCCATGGGCTCCGGGACGGGGAGTTTCATCAATCATCCTCCCTCCTTTTGCCTTCACATTTTCAATTTCCTTCTCGATGTCATCGGTAGCATAACAGATATGATGAATACCTTCACCTTTTTTCTGCAAATATTTTGCTACCGGAGAATCTTCACTGGTAGGCATTACCAACTCAATATTCGTTTCACCAATTTTGAAAAAAGCAACTTTAACCTTTTGGGTGGCAACTTCTTCAACACCTTGCAATTCCATTCCCAATACATCACGATAAAATTTTGCCGTTTCCTCAAGATCATGGACGGCAATGCCAATATGATCAACCTTTTTCAGCATTATCTCCTCCAACCATCAACCATTCATTGTTGATCCCCATTTCCTGAAACAATTTTTCAGCCCCTTCCAACGGGGTCATTTCCTTTTGATAAATAGCCTGAACCAATGATTCATAGCCGGCACAGGCTTGGGCTAATTCAACTATTCCATCCATCAGGTAGGTGCACAGTTCCCGTTGGACATTGGACTTGAACTTTTCCTTGTCTAACCCGGCATTTTGCACAAATTCCCGGTGCTGATAAATGCCAGCCAATAAATCCGCAATTCCCTGGTCATTTTTAGCCACCGTTTGAAAAATGTCCGGCTTCCAGTCACCGGTAGCCATATCCAACATTGACCTCAACTCATTCACCAGCTTATCCGCCCCCTCCCGGTCGGCCTTGTTAACCGCAAAGATATCCGCGATCTCCATCACCCCGGCTTTGGCAATTTGGATGGCATCTCCCAATCCGGGGACCATCACCACCACCGTTGTATGAGCTATTTTGACAATATCGACCTCGTCCTGTCCCACACCCACTGTTTCTACAATAATAACATCCTTGCCGGCGGCATCAAGCAGGTGAATAACATCAACCGTGGCTTTGGCCAACCCTCCCAAATGACTGCGGGTCGCCATACTGCGGATAAAAACTCCTTCATCCAGGGCATGCTGCTGCATACGAATGCGATCACCCAGAATGGCACCACCGGAAAAAGGACTTGAAGGATCAACCGCAATGACACCAACCGTCTTCCCCTGCTGCCGCAAAAGTGTAATCAGTTTATCAGTGAGCGTGCTTTTTCCCGCCCCGGGAGGCCCGGTGATGCCAATCAAATAAGCATTGCCGGTCTGGGGAAAAACCGCTTTTAGCAACTCTTTTTTACCCGGGCGATCATTTTCAACCACGGTGATGGCTTTGGCCAGTGACCGAACATTGCCTTTCACCAGCCCTTCAATTATCTTAGTCAAAAGCACCCCCTTAAAAACTTTTATCTCTTCAATCTTACAACCATCATACCATCAACAACGGCACTGGATCATTCACACCAGCGCAGAAAATTATTGATTCACATGATCGGTAAGAAACTTGATGGTCTCATCCGTGGATGATCCCGGACGGAAAATTTCCTTGATGCCGGCCTTTTTCAGCCCGGCAATATCACCGTCAGGAATAATGCCGCCGCCAAAAACCAGAATATCTTCGGCACCTTTTTCCTTCAGCAGGGCAACGACCTTGGGAAACAGGTTGTTGTGAGCTCCCGAAAGGCAGCTGAGCCCCACGGCATCAACATCTTCCTGGATCGCCGTGGCCACAATCTGTTCCGGCGTCTGCCGTATGCCGGTATAAATAACCTCCATCCCGGCATCTCTCAATGCCCGGGCAACGACCCTCGCGCCCCGGTCATGGCCATCTAATCCCGGTTTGGCAACCAATACTTTTATTCTTTTAGCCATCTGGACATCCTCCATTTATTTATTGTTCATCCGGAAATGGCCATTTCCGGATGAACACTTTCAGCAATCAGCTTTCGGTACAACATCAAAGAAACAACCAAACAAATGAGAACCGGCGTTCCATCCAAAAAATCAGTTCACGGATGGCAATGACACAACCCGGCAAAAAGTTACTGTTCCTGGTATTCACCAAAAACCTGGCGCAGCACGCCGCACACCTCGCCCAGGCTGGCATACTGCTTCACCGCCGCCAGAATCGGCACCATCAGGTTGCCGCCGTCTTCCGCCACCTGTTTCAGCTCGGACAAGGCTTTCGACACCGCCTCCTTGTCCCGCTGTTCTTTTACCTGGGCCAGTTTCTGCCGCTGCTTCAATTCCATTTCGGCCTTAATGGTCAGGAGGTTTTCAGGCGGCGTTTCCTCGATGGTAAATTTATTTACCCCGACGATAACCTGTTCCTGGGCTTCCACTGCCTTCTGATAGGCGTAGGCACTGTCGCCGATTTCATTTTGAATATACCCGGCCTCGATAGCCTTGACCACCCCGCCCAAATCATCGATTTTCTTGATATAAGCCAGGGCCTGCTCTTCTATCTGGCTGGTCAGGGACTCAACCAGGTAGGAGCCGGCCAGGGGATCCACGCTGTCGGCAACCCCGCTTTCATAAGCGATAATCTGCTGGGTGCGCAGGGCAATGCGGACGGAATCCTCGGTAGGCAGGCAGAGGGCCTCGTCACGGGAATTGGTATGCAGGGAATTGGTGCCGCCCAAAACCGCGGCCAGGGCCTGGATAGTCACCCTGATCACGTTGTTGTCAGGCTGCTGAGCGGTCAGGGAACAGCCGGCTGTCTGGGTGTGAAAACGCAGCATCATCGACGCCGGCTTCTTGGCCCCGAACCGTTCTTTCATCAGGCGGGCCCACAGGCGACGGGCGGCCCTGAACTTGGCCACTTCTTCCAGAAATGAATTATGCACGTTAAAGAAGAAGGACAGCCGCTTGGCAAAAACATCCACATCCAGCCCAGACTTAACCGCCGCATCGACGTAGGCCAGTCCATCCGCCAGGGTAAAGGCAACCTCCTGCACCGCCGTGGATCCGGCCTCGCGGATGTGATAGCCGCTGATGCTGATCGTGTTCCAACTGGGAAGGTTGTCCTTGCAGAAGGCAAAGATGTCCGTAATGATTTTCATTGACGGCGACGGCGGAAAAATATAGGTGCCCCGGGCAAAATACTCTTTCAGGACGTCATTCTGGATGGTGCCGCGCAGCTGTTCTGGGGCCACACCCTGCTTTTCCGCCACGGCCACGTACATGGCCAGCAGCACGGCAGCCGGGGCATTGATGGTCATCGAGGTGCTGACCTTGTCCAGGGAAATCCCGTCAAAAAGGGTTTCCATGTCGGCAAGGGTGTCAATGGCAACCCCCACCTTGCCCACTTCCCCTTCCGCCAGTTCATGGTCGGAGTCATAACCGATCTGGGTCGGCAGGTCAAAGGCGACGCTCAGACCCGTCTGACCGTTTTCGAGCAGGTATTTATACCTTTTATTGGTTTCCTCGGCCGAACCGAAACCGGCATACTGTCTCATAGTCCAGAAACGGGCCCGGTACATGGTTGGCTGAACCCCGCGCGTGAAAGGATACATGCCCGGAAAACCAATGTCTTCGGTATAGTCCACCTGGGCTACATCTTCAGGCGTAAACAGGCGCTTCATCTCTATCCCGGAAGTGGTGGCGAAATTTTCCCGCCGCTCCGGGAAACGGGCGCAGGCCTTGTCCACCAGCTCCTGCCACTGCTGCTGACGTTGCTGAAATGCTTGCTTGTGTTCATCACAGGTCATGTTTTCCCCTCCTTATCATGGTATGCCGGTGGCAATCATAATCCATTTTTATACTTTTCCCACTCCTGCCGAACCACCAACTACAACGGAATATTTCCATGTTTCTTGTATGGCTTTTCCTGGTCCTTGTCCTGGAGCATTTCCAGAGCCCGGATGATTTTAATCCTGGTCATCTCCGGTTTGATGACTTCATCAACGAAACCATAGGATGCCGCCCGGTAGGGATTGGCAAATTTCTGCCGGTATTCAGCCACCAGTTCTTCCCGACGGGCGGCGGGGTCATCGACATTTTTCAACTCTTTGCTGAAGACGATGTTCACCGCTCCATCAGGTCCCATAACGGAGAATTCCGCCGTCGGGTAGGCAAAGTGAATATCCGAACGGAGCTGCTTCGACGACATGGCGCAGTAGGCGCCACCGTAGGATTTACGGGTGGTAATGGTAATCTTGGGGACAGTCGATTCGGCGTAGGCAAAAATGATTTTCGCCCCGTGGCGGATGATGCCGCCGTATTCCTGGGCGGTGCCCGGCAGGTAACCGGGAACATCCACAAAGGTCAAAATAGGAATGTTGAAACAGTCGCAGAAGCGGATGAATCGGGAACACTTGTCAGAAGCATTGATGTCGAGGCAGCCGGCCATGAAATTCGGCTGGTTGGCGACAATCCCCACCGACTCCCCGTTAAAACGGGCAAAGCCGACCACCATGTTGCGGGCGTAGCGCGGCTGGATTTCAAAAAACTCATTGTAGTCCGCCACTCCCTTGATAATCTTCTTGATATCGTAAGGCCTCCGGGGATCGGCCGGCACCACCTCATTCAACTCGGGCAGCACCTGCTCCACTTCGCCGTCATAGGGAAAGAGGGGGGGCTTTTCGCGGTTGCTCTGCGGCAGGTAGCTCAACAGCTTTTTGATCGTCTCAATGGTTCCCTGATCATCTTTGCCAGCCAAATGGGCAACCCCGCTGACCGACATGTGGGTGGAAGCCCCGCCCAGCTTCTCCTGGGTAACTTCTTCATTGGTTACCGTTTTGATAACATTCGGCCCGGTGATGAACATGTAGCTGGTCTTTTCGGTCATCACCACAAAATCCATAATCGCCGGGGAATAAACGGCACCGCCGGCGCAGGGACCAAGAATCCCGGAAATCTGGGGAATAACCCCAGAATAAATGGTGTTCCGGTAGAAAAGCTCCGCATAGCCACCCAGGCTGGCAACCCCTTCATGAATCCGGGCACCGCCGGAATCATTAAGGCCGACAAAAGGCGCACCGGCAGTAGCAGCCATATCTAGAGCTTTGCA
>JAOZRP010000312.1 GCA_029940125.1 bacterium | reverse complement strand
TGGTGCCCCTGATTGAAAAGCTCAATAAATCCGGGGTGACGATCATCATGATTGAACATCGCCTGAAAGAACTTTTCAGGGTTGCCAGACGGGTTATGGCCATCAGTTATGGCGAAAAGATTGTCGAGGGATCACCGGAAGAGGTGATGGCAAACGAGAAGGTTAAAGAAGCCTATCTTGGAGCTTAAGGAGGACGATTGGGATGCTGGCTGCCGATGGATTGATGGTTTTTTATGAAAACATGCTGGCCCTTAACAATATTTCCCTGCGTTGTCATGAAAATCAGATTGTCGGGGTTTTTGGAGCCAACAGTGCTGGCAAATCAACCCTGATGTACACTCTCTCCGGGATCATTCTCGACCAGAAAATAAAAGAGAAGATGCGGGGGGGAGAACAGATAACCGTGATAGGGGAAATTACCTTTGAAGGTCGGGAGATCAGTGGTTTGAGACCCCATCTCCGTGCCCGCCTCGGCATTGTTCTCTGCCCCGAACGACGTCGTCTTTTTCCCGAAAGCAGCGTCATGGAGAACCTCAAAATTGGGGCCTACATGGCGACTCGACAGGAATCCAGGGATACCCTTGACTATGTTCTGGAAATTTTCCCGCCTTTGGAGAAGCTGCTGCGTCGTCCGGCCGGCTTCTTGAGCGGCGGGGAGCAGCAGATGGCGGCTATCGGCCGGGCCCTGATGGCCCAGCCGAAACTGCTGCTTCTTGATGAACCGCTCCTGGGCTTGAGCCCGGCTTATCAACAGGTGGTCATGGAGGCGGTCAAACGGATTCGGGAAGCAAAAAAAATCTCTATTATTGTTACCGAACAATACGCCCGCCCGGTTATTCCGATCGTCGATTACGCCTATATCATGGAAAACGGATCAGGAGTGATGTCCGGGTCCGGTCAGGAACTGCTTGACAATCCCGACGTCAAAGCGGCCTATTTCGGAGTTTAGAATGGATTTTTCCAGGGTGTACACGTTTACGGCTTTTGAAGAGGCCTGCCAAAAATATCCGGAACGAAACGCTTTGATCTACCTGGGCCGGAGATTTTCCTACCGCTTTCTCAAGCTGATGATCGACCAGTTTACTACCGCCCTGCACCGACTGGGAATAGGACACCAGGACAAAGTGATGATTTATTTGGGGAATTCTCCCCAGTGGATCATTGCCAATTTTGCCATCCAGAAACTGGGGGCCGTGGTGGTGCCGGTTTCGCCAATCTATACTTCACATGAACTGCTTTACATGGTTAAGGATGCCGGGGTCGAGACGGTGATCTGCATGGATACCAATTTCGGCTATGTTAAGGAAGTTGACCGGCAGCATCCTTTAAAGCGGATAATCGTTACCAACCTTACCGATTTGCTCTATACCTGGCAGAAGGTCTTCGGGACCTTGGTTGATAGAATCCCCCGAGGCAGTACCGTTAAAGGAGAAAATATCTACCGTTTCAATGATCTTTTGCGGAGAGCGCCGGCCGAGCCTCCGGAAGTTGAGATCGACGCTTGCAAGGATCTGGCCTATATCATGTATACCGGTGGCACCACCGGATTTCCCAAAGGGGTGCCAGGCAGCCATGTCAGCGAAGTTTCCTATGTCGAGGATGTCATGGAGGTTTTCCGTCCCTATATCAATAAAAGCTGTGACACCATGATCATGGTCAACCCGCTGTTTCACATTATGGCCAAGGGATTTCTGTTTGCCGCCGGGCTTAACTTCGGCAATACCACGGTGCTGATGCCGGTGCCGGAGGTCGACGCCGTGCTGCGGGAGATTGAGCGTTTTAAGGTGCGCTGGATGCTCGGAGTTCCAGCCCTTTACCGGATGATTCTGGAGAACGACCGTCTCTCAAGCTATGATATTTCTTCACTTGAATACTGCTATTGCGGGGGAGATGTGCTGCCGGGAGAAATATTCAACCGCTGGCGCGAGTTGACCAGCCATCCTCTGTACCAGGTCTACGGTTCAACCGAAGTCGGGCACCTCACTTACAGCCGCCTTGACAAGGAACCGGACCCCCGGACGGTGGGCAGTATCCTGCCTTCCCGACGCTGCTTGGTCGTTGATCCCGAAACCCTGGAGGAAGTTGATTCCGGGGCTGTTGGGGAACTGCTGGTAACTTCAGTTTATACCAATAAAAGCTACTGGAACAAGCCGGAAGAAACCAATCGTTCCTATGTGCGTATCGGTGATGAAATATTTTACCGGATGGGTGATTATGTTCGCCTGACCGAAAATGGTGAGATCCAGTTTGTCGAGCGAACCGCGGATACCATCAAATACAAGGCCTACCGGATTTCAGCCTCAGAAATTGAAGCGGCTTTGCAGGATCATCCCACGGTCATGGGCGCCTGCGTGGTTGGTATACCGGATGCCGGCTGCGGCGAACGTATCAAGGCTATCGTGGTGCTCAAGGAAGATGCCAAGGGGGTTGACGGCCAGACACTGACGGGCTGGTGCCGTAAACGCCTGGCCCCTTACAAGATTCCTCATTATATAGAATTCCGCGATATGCTGCCGAAATCAAAGGTCGGCAAACTCCTGCGCCGGGAAATCAGGGATGAGGAAAAACGCAAAGAAGTGCAGTAATATGCAGCTGGATGGCGTCGGCAACTAAATATTGCAGACGGGGGGAGATGAACGATAAAAAACTTTTTATCGGTACCAGCGGTTTTTACTATCCCCACTGGCAGGGGGTTTTCTATCCCCGGGGATTGATCAGGGCGAAGTATTTTGAGTATTTCTCCACCTGTTTCCATACGGTGGAGTTGAACAGTACTTTTTACCATCGGCCCAGGATAAAAACCGTCGAGCACTGGCGGGACAAAAGTCCCGCTGATTTTCTGTTCTCCCTCAAAGCCCATCGGGGGATAACCCACTATCGCCGGCTGCGGGAATGCCGGGACGATCTGTACCTTTTCCTGCACCTGGTGAAACCCCTGAAAGCCAAGCTTGCCGCCCTGCTTTTCCAGCTGCCGCCGTCGCTGGAAAAGGATGTTTCCCTCCTGGAAGATTTTCTTCAAATCCTGCCGTCCGGTTATCGCTGCGCCTTCGAGTTCAGGCACGGGGGCTGGTACACTGAGCAGGTTTACGCTCTCCTGGCGAAAAAAAACGCGGCTTTCTGCCTCCATGATTTTGCCCGCCAGCCAACCCCGCTGATGGATCCGGCTGACTTCGTTTATCTTCGTCTGCATGGCCCGGACGGGCATTACGGCGGCTGCTACAGCGATGAACAGCTGCAGGCCTGGGCGAAAAACATCGCAAAATTTCTTGAGCGGGGCAAGACGGTATTCTGCTATTTCAA
>JAOZRP010000311.1 GCA_029940125.1 bacterium | reverse complement strand
ATACAGCAGATCGCCATCATGGCCGTACCGGTACTGATGGCGGTTACTTTTCATGAAGTGGCCCATGGTTATGTGGCTGATTATTTTGGCGACCATACGGCCCGCGACGCCGGCCGCTTGAGCCTCAACCCGCTGAAGCATCTGGACCTGTTCGGAACCGCGGTTTTTTTCATTACCCGAATCATTGGCTGGGCCAAGCCGGTGCCCATCAACCCGGACAACTTGGCCAATCCCCGGCGCAACCTGCTGTGGATCGCCGCCGCCGGTCCGGCGGCAAACCTGCTGCTGGCCATGGCCAGCGCCATCCTCTACCACCTGCTGACTTTCGCAGTTTCCTTGACAATCGTAAGCCCGTTTCTGACGGCAAAAGTGCTGGTGCCGTTGACCATGATGGTCAGGGCCAGCGTCATCATCAACCTGGCCCTGGGATTTTTCAACCTGATCCCGGTGCCGCCCCTGGACGGCGGCAAGATCCTGTCAAATCTGCTGCCTTCAGGACCGTCCCTGCTCATGGCCCGCATTGAACCGTTTGGCTTCCTGATCCTGATGCTGCTGGTGTTCAGCAACGCCATCAACCTGTTCATCATCCCGGTCATTTCCTTCTTTGCCCAGATGATGATCGGAGTAGGGTTAGGATAGAAGCTTTTCACGTTATTACAATAGGTTATATTATTATAGTTAAAGTTGATTATGGATAAGGGTAGGGTGTATGGCAACTGAAAAAAAGAGGGTGGTGTCCGGAATGAGGACCACCGGCAAACTTCACCTGGGGCATTTCCACGGGGTCCTGACCAACTGGCTTGAGTTTCAGCAGCAGTACGACTGCTTCTTTTTTGCCGCTGACTGGCACGCCCTGACCAGCGAATTTCAGCACCCTGAGATCGTCAGTGAAAGCATCCAGGATTTATTCCTGGACTGGCTTAGTGTCGGCATCGACCCGGAAAAGGTAACCCTGTTTATCCAGTCCAAGATCAAGGAGCATGCCGAGTTGCACCTGCTGCTTTCGATGATTACGCCGCTTTCATGGCTTTTGCGTAATCCCACCTTCAAGGACAGCCAGGGAGAAGCGGACAACAAAAACGACGACCTGGCAACCTACGGCTTTCTGGGCTACCCGGTGCTGCAGGCGGCCGACATCATCATCTACCGTTCGCACCTGGTGCCTATCGGCGTTGACCAGCTGCCTCACGTGGAGCTGACCCGGGAAATCACCCGCCGGTTCAATTATCTCTATGGAGAAGTGTTTCCGGTGCCGAAGCCGATTTTGACCGAAGTGCCCAAACTCATGGGCCTGGACGGGCGCAAAATGAGCAAAAGTTACAACAACGCCATTTACCTGGCCGACGACGAGGAAACCATCCGCAAGAAGGTAAGCCAGATGGTGACTGACATCCAGCGGGCGCGGCGGAAAGACCCGGGAGATCCCGAAGTGTGCAACCTGTTCCCCCTGCATCCTTTGTACTCAAGTGCGGCAGAGGTGGAACGGATCAAGCGGGAATGTCCCCGGGCGGAAATCGGCTGCGTGGAATGCAAAAAAATCCTGATGCAGAACCTGTTGACCAAGCTGGCCCCGGTGCGGGAAAAACGATGCTATTACGAAGAGCATCCCGACCTGCTGCGGGAAATCATTGAAAATGGCAATGACCGGGCTCGGAAAATTGCCATGGCGACCATGGAGCAAGTCCGCGACCACATGAAAATCTGAACAGGACTGGCAATGGTGAATTCCGTAAAAGATCTTGCTTTTTTCCCTCCTGCCCACGAACGGGCGCTCTACGCCGTCCTGGAAGAACAGTTTTACGTTCTTTTGGACAGTTTTGAAGGGCCGCTTGACCTGCTGCTTTTCCTGGTGAAAAAAAACCGCGTCGCCATTGAAGACCTGCCGATTGTTTCGATTACCCGGCAATACCTGGCCTACCTGGAGTTGATGGAGGAGATGAATCTTTCCATTGCCTCGGAATACCTGCTGATGGCCGCCACCCTGATTCACATCAAGTCCCGGATACTCCTGCGCCAGCAGGTGAGCGAGGAAGAGTTTCCTGACGAGCAGGGTGAAGACCCCCGGGAAGAAATCATTGCCCGCCTGCGGGCCTATGAGCTCTATAAAAAGGGGGCTGAATACCTGGGCCGGCAGCCGCTGAACGGCTGGGACTGTTTTTCCCCGGAAGAAACCGGCCTGCAAACCCTTCTGGATGACGATCTCCATGGCGACGCCTCGGCGGATGAACGTTATGATGTCAGCCTCAACGACCTGCTGGCGGCTTTTCTGCAGCTCTATGAGCGCCGGAAGGCCGACCAGGAGCGCTATGAAATCAACCGGGAGCTGATTGACATCGACGAAATCTGCAGCCGGGTCAGCGAAACCCTGAACCGGCAGCCGGCGGTCAGTTTTACCGAGCTGGCGGAGCGCTTCAACGCCGACATCCCGCTGGTGGTCATCCTTTTTTTCGCCCTGCTGGAAATGGCCCGGCAGAAGAGGATTGCCATCAGTCAGGAAGCTCCGCTGGAACCGCTGGTCATCAGGGCCGGAGCCTGAAGAAAGGTGCTTGTTTCCCATGTCCAGTGAACTGCTGAAAATAAAAGACGTGCTGGAAAGTCTGCTGCTGATTTCCGGCGAACCGGTAAACCTGCGCGATGTCCAGGAACTGCTGGAGATTGAAGACAGCGACCTGTTTGACGAAGCAGTGACCCAGTTGGAAGATGAATACCGCCTGCGGGACCGGGGCTTCTACCTGCAGCGCATCGGCGCCGGCATCCGTTTTGTCACCAAGCGGGAAAACGCGCCCTGGATCAGGAAGTACAAGGCCGGGAAGCCGGTCCGGTTCAGCAAGGCGGCCCTGGAAACCCTGGCCATCATTGCCTATCGTCAGCCCATCACCAGGCCCGAAATCGAATCCATCCGGGGAGTCGATGCCTCGGGGGTCCTGCGCCTGCTGCTGGTCAAGGAACTGATTGCCATCAAGGGCAGGAAGGAAGTGGTCGGCTCGCCGCTTCTGTACGTAACCACGGACAAATTTCTCCAGGTTTTCAACCTTCACAGCCTCTCCAGCCTGCCGGACATCAATTCCTTCGGCGACCTGTATCCCAACGTTGAACTGCCCCTGCTGGATGGTCAATGAATTGGATGGCTTCGTAAAAACTTCATCTTCTTCGTTAGGCTGCAACCTTCGTTACTTCAACGTACGGTCACAGTACATCCCATCACTCAGGTTTTGCCTGCCTTGAATATGAAGCTTTTAATGATTACTTGTAAATGGTTGGAATAATTAAGCTAGGGCGGGCTTAACGCCCGCAACCCAAATCAGGGT
>JAOZRP010000033.1 GCA_029940125.1 bacterium | reverse complement strand
TAAGGCACTAAAGCGGGCTTAACGCCCTCAACGCAAATCAAGGTGTCAGGATGATCAGGATTATCAGCGTCGGCATCGGCGGGTTTTGCGGGGCAGTCAGCCGTTTCCTGGTAACCGGCTGGGTTCACTATTTCACCGGCAGCAGCATGCCTTACGGCACTTTGACAGTCAATGTCGCCGGCTCATTCATCCTGGCGTTCCTGCTCCAGCTTTTTATTGCCTATCCCGGCATCTCACCTCACCTCAAAAGCGCGGTTACCATCGGTTTTCTGGGAGCATTCACCACTTTCTCCACCTTTACCGTTGACACCCTGCATTTTATGGAGCAGGGAAACTATGGCAAGGCACTGTTTAATATTGTTTTGAACGTGGTTATTTGCCTGATTGCCGCCGGGATCGGCATGGCCCTGGGAAAGACATGGCATCAGGTGTAAAAGGACCGGCAGGTTCTGGAGGGAAATGGCGCGGGATAAACCCGCGTGGCAATCTCTGGCTGTCAGACGCTTAATATTTTTTCCCGGCCATAATATTCCGTCGCTTCAGTCTCCCTGGCCGATTGGAAACGTTTGATGCTGTGTTGCATTTCTTCAAGCGCTTTTTTCATTTTCTCACAGTAGACGTTGCGGTTGGAGTTGCCGTAAGATCCCACTCTCATTTCTTTTTCCAGCAGATAGATATAGCTTGACAGGGTCTGCAAAGGCTGGTTGAGGCTATGGGCCAGCGAGCCAGCCATTTCCGTTACCGTTTTATCATGTTCCGCGCTCAGCATCCGCTTGTTGAGCCGGTAAATGCGGATAGCCAACGCCAACTGCACGGCATAACCATTCAAAAATTCCACGATCATGGATACATCGCGTTCTTCAGGCCGGCACAAGGCCACAAATCCACCAACAAAAGCTGATGATCCCCGAACCGGCACAAACACTCCATCAGGACTTTCCAGTTCCCGGCCGAAAAATTCAGCCAGTTTTTTTCCCAACCCCACATCCGACTGATTATCCGTAGCTGAAAACCAGAGTTCCCGACACTCTTTTTTCGAAAGGAACTGGTTTTCCCGCATATCCAATTCAATCTTGCCATCCAGCAATTGACGGTATTGCGCCGGCGTTCCCTTGATAATCAAATGCTTTCTTTTTCGATTGTAAAGAATAATAAATATCTTTGACATCCCCAGGGAAAGCTGAATATTTTCCAGCATCCGGTAGAACGCTTCCCCCAAATGAAAATTACCCAGAAAATAGTTGTAGGTATTGAACAGGGTCAGGGCTTTTTTGACCATTTCCGGGTATGATTCCCCCAGAGAAACCACCGTATCATCGGCTGCGTTTACCTCTTCCGCCACTTCATCATCAATCCTGTCCTGAAAGTCTTCGCCGATAAAAAGATTGCCGACAAAGGGCCGGACATCTTCATTAATCCTGGCCATGGCGTCATCAAACAACAGACCGGGAAGCCTTTTCAACAACGATTCCTTTACATTCGGCTGGATGACGAATTCATCGTCGGCAATGACCATGGTCTTCGCCATCAGGTTGGCAAAATAGACTATTTCACTCAACGCAGGTTTCGGTTCTCCCACCGCGTAAACCGGCTGCACTTCCTGGTGATGCTGGCAAATCGCGTCGGTCAGTTCCTCTCCCAGGGTCCACTCATCAGCCAGCCATTTACCCACCCGGAGGTGATCATAGCCAAACACCATCCGTTCCGTTTCAATTTCACTCAACCCCGTCCGGCGAACCTGTTCATATTCGCGGATCTGCCCGGAAAAATTATACCAGAGAATTGGTTTGCCGATGTCATGAAGCAACCCGGCAATAAAAGCCTTTTCCGGATCAACGTCGGGACTGAGATAGGCAATCAAAGCCTTGGCGATGATTCCCGTAAGCAGGGAGTGATCATTATGCCGCTGGAAAAGCTGATGCAGGCGACCTCTATTCATGGGGAAAATGGCTAAAAACGATTCACTGACGCAAATCATGCGGATGGTTTCCTGACCCAACAGGGAAATGGCATGGCTGACTGTTTCAATTTTGTTACTGAATTGGTAAAAAGGGGAATTGGCAACTTTCAGTATCCGGGCCGTCAGCGACGGGTCTTTCAGGATCAGTTCACTCAGCTCGTCAGCTGAACAACGATCCTCGGAAATCATTGCCAGAAGCCGGGTTATGATCTGCGGCGGGCTGGGAATTACCAGCGTTACCCCTTTTTTTTGCACCTGTTTCACATCAATCCTCGCCACCGTCTGTCATTGGGTCTATAAGGATTTCCCAGCATAAATTATGCCAAAAAACAAAATCCTGAAACCAGCAGTGTCCGACAAGCTCTCGGCACGGTGGTCAAGGGCGACCTTGTTTGCCGGCAGATGAAGCACCGGCAGCATCAGCACGGCTGATCAAAAAAAATTCATCGATCATAACCAACATTCAGCAGATAGTCGGCCCGGACATTTTTCAAGGCATGAAAGATGCTGCTCTTAACCCGCGGATTGTCTTTTTCAAGCCGGAGCAGCAGGTCCCTGATCTGCATCCTTTTTTGATCATCGGCGGCAAAGCGGCAGGGCGGCTGGTCAATCGGCAGATGCTTCAGCCGGCAGTAGGCGATGACTTCCCGTTCATCCAGGTAGGCCAGGGGTCGAACAAGAGACAAGGCGCCGTTAAACAGGCGCTGGTGGGGAACCATGGTGCTGAAGTTGCTGCCATAAAACAGGTTGAGCAGCGCCGTTTCAATGATGTCGTCGCGATGATGGCCGAAGGCGATTTTGCTGATCTGCTCTTTCCGGGCCCATTCAAACAGGGCCCGGCGCTTCCAGCGGGAACAGTGGAAGCAGTTGCTTTCCGGCAGATCACCTCGCCGCAGTC
This sequence comes from bacterium, assembly GCA_029940125.1. Lineage (GTDB taxonomy): Bacteria > Desulfobacterota > Anaeroferrophillalia > Anaeroferrophillales > Anaeroferrophillaceae > DQWO01. The sequence goes on along the minus strand of JAOZRP010000033.1, from coordinate 9,625 downwards.
GCCGGCCGATGTCGGTACTGACCACCTGGAGCTTCAAACCCAGGTTCCGGCAGACCGATTCCAGGAGCCGCAGCCGGGCCCGGTCGTCATCTTCACCCAGGCTGACAAAAACCGGTTCCAACTGGTAGTCAACCGGAATGAAGCTTTTCCTGGTTTCCAGGATGTGCAGCAGCGCCAGGCTGTCCTTGCCCCCGGATACGGCAACCAGCAGTCGGTCGCCGTCACGGGTCATCGAGTAGTCAGCCAAGGCCCGGCCGACCTTGGACCGGACCCGTCCCTGGATGCCTTGACGCCTTTTTCGACTCATGCGCCGGCACCATCCCGATCAGGATGCTTCTGAATCATAATGATACACGCGGGGCACCCGGCGGCTCCAGGCACAGAAAACTTCATAGGAGATGGTATCAAGCTGCTCCGCCATCTCCTCGGCGCTGATAACTTCGCTCCCCTGCCCGCCGATGATCACCACTTCATCACCGACCGCTACGCCGGGGACATCGGTGACATCCAGCATCGTCCAGTCCATGCATACCCGGCCGATGACCGGCACCCGGCGGCCGCCCACCAGCATGCAGCCGGTATTGGAAAGCCGGCGGCGCAGGCCGTCAGCGTAGCCAACCGGCACCAGGGCCACGGTGGTTTCCCGCTCGGCCCTGTAGGTGCAGCCGTAGCTGATCGCCTCCCCCGACCGGAGCAGCTTCAGCATTACAATAGCGGTTTTGACTTCCATGACCGGTCGCAGTTCAATTTCATCCAGAAATTCCGGTTCCGGGTAGGAGCCGTACAGCATGATGCCCGCCCGGGATAGGGTGCACGGCCCCGGCACACAGCGAACGATGCCGGCGCTGTTGGCCAGATGGATGCAATCCGGTTTTATCCCGGCTTGCTTCAGTTCCTCCAGCAGGCGATAAAAATTCTCCTGCTGCCACCGGGTATAAGCTATTTCGGCATCGCTGCTGCCGTCGGCGGCAGCCAGATGCGACAGCACTCCTTCCAGGATCAAGTGCGGACAGGCATGAACCTCGCGAACCAGCTCCCCGGCTTCGGCGAGCGGCACCCCGGCCCGGTGCATGCCGGTGTCAATCTTGACCTGGACCGGGATCCTGATGCCTTTTTCCGCCGCGTATTCAGCCAGCTCCCGGACCACGTCCAACTGCCAGACCACCGGGACGATGCCGCCGTCATGAAGATGCCGCAGGTCATCCCGGTAGAGGCTGCCAAGGATCAGGAACTTTCCCGGGATTCCGGCGTTTTTCACTTCCAGGGCTTCGGCCACCGTGGCCACGGCAAAAAAATCCACCCCGATTTTCAGAAGGGCGGCTGCCACTGCCACCGCTCCATGGCCGTAGGCATCGGCCTTGATCACCGGTAGCACCTTCATCTTCTCACCGGCCTGTCGCTGCAGAACATGGTAATTGTCTACCAGGGCCTGAAGATTGATATACGCTTTTGTGGGCCGATTTTCCAACATCATGACATCATTTTCCCGTATGTCCAAAGCCACCGTCACCGCGCCGGCTTTCCTCCAGTTCTTCTTTTTCCTCCCAGCGGCAGCGAGCCACGGGGGCAATGACCATCTGTGCCAACCGCTCACCGGCGCGAATGACGAAATCATCCCGGCCGTGGTTGATCATGATAAGCTTGATTTCGCCCCGGTAGTCGGCGTCAATGGTGCCGGGGCTGTTGAGCAGGGTGATGCCATGCCTGATCGCCAGGCCGCTCCGGGGCCGGATCTGGGCTTCGTATCCAGGCGGAACGGCAATAGAAAGACCGGTTCCAACCAGGACCCTTTCCCCCGGCTTCAGGATGATGTCTTCGGCAACGGCCGCATGAAGGTCCATGCCGGCGGCATGTTCGGTCATATACCGGGGCAGCGGCACGCCGGGCCGGCGGACAATAGAAACAACCAGGGGGGAACGCAAAAAAATCTCCTTTTTTCTCAACGGCCACAGCAGACAATGACCGGACAGTTATCGTACCGCTCTCGCCTCTTTACACGTGGCGCAGGGTGTCAATATGCTGGTCGCTGCCCAGCACCACCAGCCAGTCGCCGGGCATGATTTTTTCATCGGCGGAAGGTACCAGCTGCTTCACTTCCAGGTCGCCAGCCAGGCGTTTGATCAGCAGAATCTGGACGCCAAACCGGGAAGCAATGTTTATCTCCTTGATGGTCCGCCCCACAAATGACTCGGGAACCGGGATTTCAGCCATAATGTAGCCGTCAATAAAATCCACCTTCTTCACCCGTTCCAGCAGCTTGACCGAAGAAGGCACTTCCTGGCTCAAATTCCTCTTCATTACTTCGCGGTTGTAGGCTTCAATCACCTCTTTATGTTTTATGCTGCCGATCACCAGCTCCGGGTTCTGGCTGTCCACCACCGGAAGCTCATCGTAATCATACATGCCGAACAACTTCATGACCATGTCAAGGTCGTCTTCAGGCTTGACTCTCGGAATGTCCGGGTTGACCAGGTCCATGGCTATCAACAGATCGGCAACATCGTCACGGTCAGCCAGGGCTTTTCTCACCTCCTGGAGGGAAACCGATCCCAGAAATTTCTGTTTGGCGTCAACGACGTAGAACTGGGTATTGGGCCGGTCCGCCACCAGATCCAGCAGGGCCATGAATTTCAGCTGCGGCGGGATGATGACCGGCTGGTGATCGACAAACCCGGCAACCTTCAGGGAGCGCAGCAGGTTGGCCTCGCGCCCCTTGAAAAGATCGATGCCTCTCCTGATCAGTTTCAGGGTGTAAATTGACTCCTTCTGCAGCTTGGTGGTCAGCAGGGTGGCGATGATGGTGGAAATCATCAGGGGAAGAATGATTTTATACTCATTGGTCAGTTCAAAGATAATCAGGATGGCGGTAATCGGCGCGTGGGTGGCCCCGGCAACCACCGCTCCCATCCCGACCAGGGAATAGGCCCCGGAGGTGGCCGTGTATCCCGGGGCCACGGCATGAACCAGGTAGCCGAAAAAACCGCCGGTCATGGTGCCGATGAACAGGGACGGGGCAAAGACGCCGCCGGAGCCGCCGGAACCAAGGCTGAGACTGGTGGCCAGGATTTTCACGAAAATCAGCCCGAACATCAAAAACCAGCTGAGCTGGCCATGAAGGGCCATGTTCATGGTATTGTAGCCCACCCCGTAGATATAGGGAACCGCCAGGCCCATGACCCCGATCAGGAAACCGCCAATCACGGTTTTCAGGATGTCGTTGATGCGCAGCTCCTCGAAGTAGTCTTCGAGAAAGTAGAGCACCTTGATAAACAGCAGGGAAACCAGGCCGGCCAGCAGGCCGAGGACGGCGTAGGGAATCAGCTCAAAGGCGCTGACCAGGTGATAATGGGGCACTTCAAAGGCCGGGAAGTCGCCGAGAAAATGCCGGGAAACCACGGTCGCCATCACCGAGGAAATAACAATGGGGCTGAACTGGGCAACCCCGAAATCCCCGAGAATAATTTCGACGCTGAACAGGGCTCCGGCAATGGGAGCGTTGAAGGCCGCCGCGATACCGGCGGCGGCGCCGCAGGCCACAAAAATCTTCACCCGCTGGGCGGTAACTCCTAAAAACTGGCCGACCGTGGAACCGATGGACGAGCCAATCTGGATAACCGGCCCCTCCCGGCCCACCGAACCGCCGGAACCGATGCAGATGGCCGAGGCGAAAAGCTTGGCAATCACCACCCGGGGCCGGATAATGCCGTTTTTCAGGGCAATGGCCTCCATCACCTCGGGAACCCCGTGCCCCTTGGCTTCGCGGGCCACATAGTAGACAATCAGCCCAACCAGCAGGCCGCCGCCGGTCGGCACCCCGATTTTCACCAGCACCGGCAGGGTTTTCAGGTAGACAAGATCCGGCTGCCAGGAGCCCCAGAAAATTTTCTGAAAGAATTTAATGGAAAACTGGATGCCGACGGCCCCCAAGCCGCCAACCACCCCGATGACAACCGCCACAATGACCATGAAGGCGTGTTCCGTGGCCCGGAAACGGTGCAGGCGGCTATTGAAGGAGTCCCTCAAACGATCAAAATAACGGCTCAGCGGCGGCAATGGCAATCCTGTGACTGGAGAAAAGATTCAATGAGCTGGGGAATACGCCCACGTTCGTTTTCACGCACAATTTTTATTCCCGGAACCTTTGAAAACCAGGTTTCCTGGCGCTTGGCATAACGCCTGGTGTCCCTGACGATCAATTCCACCGCTTCATCCAGGCTCAACTCGCCCGCCAGATGGCGGATCAGCTGGCGGTAGCCGATGCTTTGCAGGGATTTCAGTTCCGGGGAAAACCCCCGGTCCAGCAATCCCCTGACCTCGTCCAGGAAACCACGGTCCAGCATCTGCTGAACCCGGTCGGCAATGCGTCGATAGAGCTTTGTTCTTTCACAAGCCAGGTAAAGGTATAAAAACGAATATTTTGGCTGGCTGAAACGATGCTGTTCCTGAAAAGAACTGATGCTGCGCCCGGCAGCCCGATAAACCTCCAGGGCCCGGACAATTCTGGCTCTGTCGCGGGAAGCCAGGCGGGCGGCAACCGGGGGATCGAGCCGTTCCAGTTGACGGTGCAGGCTCTCCACGCCCTCTTCTTCCAGCTCGGCCTGAACCCGCAGCCGAATTTCAGCCGGGATGGGCGGCATCTCGCACAAGCCGTAAAGCAAGGATTTTATATAGAGACCGGTTCCACCGACCACCAGCGGCAGCTTTTGCCGTCTTTGCATCTCCATGACAACGGCATCAGCGTCTTCCTGGAAGCGACCGGCGTGGTACTCTTCATCCGGTTCCACCACATCCAGCAGGTGGTGGGGGATTTCTTTTCGTTCAGCGCTGGTCGGCTTGGCGGTGCCGATGTCCAGGCCACGATACACCTGCATGGAATCAGCGTTGACGATTTCAGCGTCAAAATCCCCGGCCACCGAAAGCGCCGTGGCCGTTTTCCCCGCCGCCGTCGGGCCGGCAATGATGACCAGCTTCAACTAATCGACCCCTGTTCCCAGGTAAAAAGCGGCGGCCAAATCATAATCTAGCAGCTCCACGTCAACCGGTTCCCCCTTTTTGACCACCTCTGTCTGCTCGGCCAGGACAATCAGGCAGTTCCCCAGCACCATGGAACGAAGAATCCCGGACCCCTGGGGGCCGGTCATGAATACTTCATAATCACCATCAACGGTTTCCCGGCGCAGGATTCCCCGCAAAAAGTGCCGGCGGCGCCCGGCGCCTGGAAGATCTTCCCCCGCAACCGCCCGAAGCCGCGGCAGCAGCCACCCGGCGGCGGGATAACCGGACATCTTTTTCACCATCGGCCGCACGAACTGTTCAAATGATATCATCACCGACACGGGATTGCCGGGCAGCCCCACCAGCGGCACCCCGTTGACCGTCCCGAACACCAGGGGTCGCCCCGGCTTCATCTTCACTTTCCAGAAAAGAATGCCGCCGGCAACGTCATTCAGGACATTTTTGACAAAGTCATAATCTCCCATGGAAACCCCGCCGGTGGTAAGAACCAGGTCCGCGGTCGCCGCCGCCTCTTCAACCACCCGCTTCAACAGGGACGGATCATCACGAACGGTGGAAAAAACCAGGGGGATTCCCCCGCTATGCCGAACCAGGGCCGCCAGGGAAAAACTGTTGCTGTTCCTGATCTTTCCCGTGCCCGGACGTTCATGGAAATCAACAATCTCATCACCGGTGGTAATGACCGCGATCCGGGGACGCTGCACCACGGCAACAAAAGGATAGCCAACCGAGGCCATCATGCCGACCATGGCCGGGGTAATCACCTGGCCGGCGGCAATGACCTTTTCGCCGGCCCGTACATCCTCGCCGGCATAACGAATGTCATTGCCCGCTGCCACCGGTCCGCTCAGGAAAACATGATCTTCATGCTCTTCCACCAGCTCCCTTTTGACCACTGCGTCGACACCGGCGGGAATGGGAGCCCCGGTCATGATTCGCACCGCTTCCCCGGACCTGATCTCGCCGGCAAAATGCCGTCCTGCCGGGATGGTTGCCACCACTTTCAGTTTCAAGGGCTGTTCGACGGTGGCCGCGATACTGTCAAGGGCTTTAATGCCATACCCGTCCATGGCGGAATTATCCAAAGGCGGAATATCCCGGTCAACCAGGACATCCTCCATTACCACCCGCCCCAAGGCGTCGGTAATGGCAACTTTCTCCGCCGGCAGCCGGTGAACTTCCCCAAGCATGATCTCCCGGGCCCGTTCAACCGCAACAAATTTTTCCATCAAGGCAAACACTCCTGAAAACAATTATTTTTCACCGATCGCGATGAGAGTAACAAAGCAACCGAAACATGTCAAGAATTAGCAAAAACGGACAATTTTCCCTTGCAAATTGTCGATAATTGCATTATGCAGTTGAACGTTTTCGGATAGTTTCAGGGGCGGGGATTTTTGAAACAAGTTAAAAATTTCTTTTATTGAGATCATGGGCAGCCAGCCCCGCTTTCAACCGGTCGTTCTTCGTGTTCACTGACAGCTCTATGCTGACTGCTTTGTAAACAAGGATTATCCACCATGCTGCAATCCATCCCCCTTTTCGGTTACTCCGGGGGCATGCTGTTTTTCTTCATCTGCTTCACTCTCAGCCTTAACCTGATGGTCGGCACCACGGTTTTATCCTTGCTGGCGGAATTGAGGGCCAGGAGTTCCAGGGATCCCGACTACCGGATTCTGGCAGCCAGCATGACCCGCTCAGCCCTGCCGCTGCTCTGTCTGGGCGTGACCGCCGCCCTGCCGCTGCTTTTCTGTTCCGGCAGTTTTTTCCTGCCTTTTTACCGACAGGTTTTCGGTTCCTACACCCGTCTGGCCATCCTGGCCGAGCTGCTGATGGGAAGCAGTCTGCTGTTCTTCATCCTTTACGCCCGCGGCGCCAACAGCGAAAAAAGGGGAAGCCTGCACGCGGTTATCGGGATCGTCACCGCTTTTATCTCTCTTTGCCTGATGCTGTACTGTCACCTCATCCCGGCGTTTCTGCTGGCTCCCGCGGCCGATCATTTCATTCCCGGGCAAAGCTCCATCAAGGACATCATTTTCAACCAGGCCATGCTGCCCTTTTTCGTCCACGCCTTCATTGCCAGCCTGGCATTGTCCGGTCTCTTGTGCATGCTGGTAACCGCCTACCAGAAGGATTTTCTCCGTCGACAACCGCGGGAATACTACCAGAAAGCCTTCAGATTCGGCGGCCGCTGGCTTCTCAATGCCACCATTTTTCAAATCATTCCCGGGTTCTGGGTTTACTTTTCCCTGTCGCCGACCCTGAAAAACGCCCTGCTGGGTGGACCGCTGGCCTGGTGGTTCATCGCCGCCCTGGCCTGCCTGTTCATCGGCCTGCTGCTGCTGTTGAAAATGCTTAAAGACAATCTGGTCAACAGCCGGGCGGCCACCATCGTCGCCTCCCTGCTGCTGATGGCCTTTATCCTGATGCAGATCACCACCGCGCGTCTTCACCAGCCCCATTCTTCGGCAACCACCATCAGCCAGGCGGCACAGAGCGACAACCGGATTTTCTGCCCATCATCGAACAAAGGTTCTGACCAGTCATGAAAATACTGCCGCGCCTATTCTGGGTATTTGTCATTATTCTCCTGGTTGCCGAGCTGGCCATCTTCCGCCAGGCAATCTTCTACCATGCCGGCGGCGCTTCCCCGGTCATGATCACCACGGCTGACAAGCAGCCGCTGCCGGTCAACCGCTATGTTGAACTGCCGGCCCACCTGCAGAATGCCACCTCCCTGACCATCAAGGCACCGGGATACGTAATCAAAGTCTACCAGCCCCCGGAACACCCTGAACTTTTCGTTTACGACCTTGACGGCCGGCTCTCGGACCGGCTGCAGGAAACGCCAGCGGCGGCCACGACGGTGGCGGGACGCCTGCTGCCCCTGAAAGACGCACCTTTCGCCCGGGTGGTACGCAAACATTTCTCCGCCGGCGGCACCAGGCCCATTTACGCCCTGCTGGTCAACACCAACCCCAAAAAATCCATTTTTTACCTGTACCTGGCGGCAATCCTGCTGACCCTGCTCCTGCTGGCAACCTGTCCTTTCATGGGCAAACACAAAACAAAAACTTCCTGACAACATCCGAAAAAAGCATCATCCCTTGATGCAAATCAGGGGGGAAAGTTCAGCCACCCTTCGGGCCAGGCCGGCCGCCTCGGTGGTTTCAACCACCTGGGAGACATCCTTATAGGCACCGGGGGCTTCTTCCGCCAGGCCGCGGTAAGAAGCACCGCGCACCACGACGCCCTGTTCCTCCAGCCGCGTCACGACTTCTTTTCCCCGCCAGCGCCTGGTCGCCTGGCGCCGGCTCATGACCCGTCCGGCACCATGGCAGGAGGAACTGAAGGCCCGGTTTTCAGCCCCCGGCATTCCCGCCAGGATATAGGATGAGGTTCCCATGCTGCCGCCAATCAGCACCGGCTGGCCGCAGGAACGAAGATCGGCGGCAATATCCGGATTCCCGGGCGGCAGTGCCCGGGTGGCTCCTTTGCGATGGACGTACAGCTCTTTTTTTCCGCCGTCGGGCAGGGTCAAGGTTTCCAGCCGGCAGGTGTTATGGGAGACGTCGTACAGCAAAGGCAGTGCCGCCGCCGGGAAAAAGCGGGCAAACACCCGGCGCACCAGGTGGGTCAACACCTGGCGGTTGGCCAGGGCGCAGTTCATTGCCGCCCGCATCGCCCCCAGGTACTGCCGTCCCTCCGGCGATTCGACCGGCACGCAGGCCAGTTCCCGGTCCGGCAGCGTGATTCCATAAGCCGCCGCCCTGGTTACCATCAGGCGCAGAAATTCCGTACCGATCTGGTGCCCCAGCCCCCGCGAGCCGCAGTGCAGGCTGACCACCACCTCACCTTCCCGCAGGTCAAGCTGCCGCGCCAGGTCGGAATGGTAAATCCGTTCAATTACCTGCACTTCGAGGTAGTGGTTTCCCGAACCCAGGGTTCCCACCTGGTCCTGCTGGCGTTTCTTGGCCCGGGCTGAAACCATCTCCGGTCGGGCGCCAGTAACGCAGCCGTTGTCTTCAATCCTCTCCAGGTCGGCTGCCCGGCCGTAGCCACGATCCACCGCCCAGCGGGCGCCGCCGGCCAGCATTGCGTCCAGCTCCCTGGCCCGCAGATGCAGATGACCGCTGCTGCCGACCCCGGCGGGAATTTCCCTGAACAGGGAGTCGGCCAGCGGAAACTTGACCGCCCGCACCTCATCGGCAGTCAACCCGGTAAGCATGGTTCTGACCCCGCATGAGATGTCGAATCCCACTCCCCCGGCCGATATTATCCCTCCCGTCCGCGGATCAAAAGCGGCCACCCCGCCAATGGGAAAGCCATATCCCCAATGGGCGTCGGGCATGGCATAAGCTGCCTGACAAATTCCCGGCAGCGCCGCGACATTGGTCAGCTGCGTCAGCACCTGCTGGTCCATTTCTTCCAGCTGCTCCCGACTGGCATAGATAATTGCCGGAACCCTCATGGAACCATGCGGTTCAATCAGCCACTCGTATTCACCACGCTGCTGTAAACGTTTGTCACGCAAGGAAGCACCTCGTTGACATGTCCAAGGCGGGCTTAAGGCCCACAACCCAACAGGGTATCAGGATGTTCCGGCATG
>JAOZRP010000310.1 GCA_029940125.1 bacterium | reverse complement strand
CTTTCAGGGCTCAAACAAGGCAACTTTCACGCTCCAATCGCCGGGAAAAACAACGTCATCTCACGATGTCGCGCCGGAAAACAGCACCGGTTGCCGACTTTAAAACAGCGCAAAAAGCATGCCGGATACCACTGATGACAGACGACAAAAAGTGGACTTTTACGGCTCAATCAAATGATTCTGGATGGCAAAAAGGGACAATTCGGCATTATTGCGCAGGTTCAGCTTTTTCAGCAGGCGGAAACGGTAGGTATCGACGGTCTTGACGCTGATATTGTAGGAAGCGGCAATTTCCCGGTTGGTCTGTCCCAGGGCCAGCTGCCGCAGCACCTGCATCTCCCGGGTTGACAGGGAATCCAGCGGCGACTGTCCCTGGCTGCCGCGGGCCATCCGCAAGGCCAGCATTTCCACCGCCTTGTCGCTCAGGTAGCGCGAACCGCCATAAACCTTGCGGATGGCGGCCACCAGTTGTTCCGGGGCGGAGCGTTTGGTAACGTAGCCCATCACCCCCACTTCCACCGCCCGCAGCACGTACTGTTCTTCCTCGTGCATGGTCAGGATGATGATCGGCAGTTCCGGATGCTGGGACAACAGCTGGTCCGCCACCTCAAGGCCATCCAGACCCGGCATGGAAATGTCGACCACCACCACGTCGGGAGCTTTCTCCTGCACCAGTTCGATGGTCTCCCGGCCGTCGGCAGCCTCGGCCACTACCATCATATCGCCGCTTTCCTCGATAATCCTGGCCAGTCCCGCCCGGACAATGCTGTGATCATCCGCCAAAAGAACCTTAATCATGGCAACCGTCATCCTTTCCGCGCAAATTTTACCGTGAAAACAATCTCCGTTCCCCGGCCCGGCGCTGACTTCACCTCCAGCAGGCCGTCAACCAGGACCGCCCGTTCACGCATGCCGGCCACCCCCAAACCCTTTGACTCCGCCAGGTCGCTGAGGTTAAAACCCCGGCCATTATCACGAATTTTCAGGATCATCATGCCCTCATGGATGGCGAGAACCAGCGTTGCCTGGTCGGCATCGGCATGCCTGGCGACGTTGGTCAAAGCCTCCTGGGCAATCCGGTAGGCCGCGGTGGCCAGTTCACCATCGATGGGCGGCAGATCATCCCGCTTGAAGGCGCAGGCAATCCCCGTCCGCCGTTCAAAATCGGCGGCATACCATTCCAGGGCGTCCACCAGCCCCAGGTCATCCAAAATTCCCGGCCGCAGGCGCAGGGCGATGCTGCGCACCTCGTCAATGGTCTGGTCGATTAAGCCGCTCATGGCCGCCGCCCGCCGGGCCGCCGGTGGATCGATCTCCCGCAGTCGTTCCTCCAGCCAGACCGTATCCAGGCGAAAAGCCGTCAACACCTGGCCCAGTTCATCATGGAGGCCGCGGGCAATGGCTGAACGCTCCTTTTCCTGGCTGGCCATAATACTGCCGGACAGGCGCCGCAATTGATCCTGGGCCTTTTTCAACTCGGTGATATCGGTGGCAATGCCGCAGACCCCGCTGACCTCGCCGGCTTCATCATAGACCGGAAATTTTATCGACAGGTAGGTATGCAGGCCGTCATCTTGAGATATGCGCTCCACCATCTGGGCGGGATGCCCCTGCTCCAGCACCTGGCGGTCATGGGCCCGAAACTGATCCGCCGCTTCCCGGGGCAGGACGTCATAGTCGGTCTGGCCCCGCACTTCCTCGTTCCTGACTCCAAACAATTCCTCGTAACGGGAATTGACCAGCAGGTAGCGGCCCTCGCGGTCCTTGATGTAAACCACCGCCGGCGTATATTTGAGGATGCTGACGATCTCCTCGGTGCGTTTCTTGACCTGCCGCTCCAAGTCGCGGGAATAGCGGCTGAGGTCCTCCTTGGCCCGCTGCAGGGCCTCTTCGGCCCGCTTGCGCTCGGTAATGTCGATGGATACGGCCAGGGAACGGGTGATCCTGTTCTCCTGGTTCCGGTCGCCGATGGCCGAGAGCAGAACATCCATGGTCCCGCCGTCCTTTTTCACAAAACGATAGGGGATGTCCTTGCAGTAGCCGGATTTAAAAAATTCCGGGATTACCTGCTCGACGGCGTAACGGCGGGATTCCGGGCTGAGAAAGTCAGTCAGCGGCCGCCCAACCACCTCTTCACGCTCATACCCCAGGACCTCCAGCCAGTGGTCGCTGACGCTCACCAGGCAGCCTTCGGCGTTGATGGAATGGAGCATGGCCGGGGTATGGTGGTAAATGGTCCGGTAGCGTTCCTCGCTCTCACGCAGGGCCTGTTCGACCGTCCGCCGCTGCACAATTTCCTGGCTGGCCTTGCGGTAAAGGAAAAAAACCGACAAACCAACCAGAACGCACAGGGTAAGCACCGTCGGCCCGGTAACCCGAACCAGCGGGTCCGAAACAATCCTGGAAATGGCTTTCAGGCTGCGCAGGTGCACAACCTGCCAGCCGGGATGGCGGTCCAGGGCCATCCGGTGAATCAAAAACCTTTCGCCCCGGGCGTCAACGGCAAACTGCTCCCCCTCGGGAGACATGCCCATCCAGGGCCACGGTCCCCGGCCAAACTGCAGGGAAGCCGCCAGTTTTTCCCGCTCACCGGGGGCAGGCTTCCAGAGCAGGTGATAAAGCCATTGGGGCTGATTGGCAATAAAAACCAGGCCGTGGGGATCGGTAACCAGCACCAGCTCATCACTGCCCGAACCCAGTTCCTTTTCCACCTGTTCCAGGGATGCCTTCACCACCGCCACGCCGACAATGCGGCCGGTGGCATCGGCAACCGGATGACTGGAATAGGCTCCCCGCCGGCCGGAAGTAACGCCCAGGGCCAGGTAGGTAGCGGGACGCCCGGCAATAGCCTGGCGGAAATAAGGCCGGAAAGAAAAGTTCTTGCCGACAAAACTGTCCGGGGCGTGGCGATTGCTGGAAGCCACCGTATTTCCCCGGCGATCCATCAGGTAGCAGACATCCGCCCCCAGGTCCTGCTTGAACCGATCCAGCAGGATTTCCACCGCCCCCGGCCGGTCATCAACAGCCGTCAGCCTGGCCGCCAGTTCCGGCATCCCGGCCAGCACCCGCACCGGGCGAACGTTTTCGGCCAGGAAGGCGGAGAGGTTTTTCTGGATGATCTCCACCCGACTGGCCGCCTGCCGCTCGGCCTCGGCAAACGCCGACTGCTTCAGCGATACGTAATACAAGTAGCCGCCGGTTGCCGCCGACAAAAAAGCCAGCAGGGACAGAACCAGAAAAATAAGCCGCAGTTTCATGACAACAGTTCCCCAAAGCGGGCTTGGCGCCCGCAACCCAAATCAGGGTATCAGGATGTTTCGGCATGGCTC
>JAOZRP010000309.1 GCA_029940125.1 bacterium | reverse complement strand
CGATATCGCGCCGGAAAACAGCACCGGCTGCCACTTCAGAACAACGCAAAAAACAGACCAGACACTGCTGGCAATTTCTTGTTTTTTGTGACAACCTTTCAGGGATAAGGCACTAAAGGCTGACAGCTAACAGCTCATCCGGAAATGGTAGTTTCCGGATGGAAACCACCTATTTCATCGTGCAGCCGGTCTGGGTCACCGGCGGGGTAATATCTACCCCCTTGAAAATCTTCATCGGTTTCAGGATGCGGATCGGATAGTTGGGGTCGGCGGCCGTCTTGCCCCAGCAGGCGTCGGTGACGGCCTGGTGATCTTCGGGGCGAATGTAAATGGTGCCCACCGGCAGGTCGACTTTCAGTCCTTCCAGGGCCTTGATGATCGCTTCCTTGTCAATCTTGCCGGCCTTTTCAGCCGCTTTTTTGTAGCTGTAGATGGCTCCATAAGCTCCATGGGCGTTGTAGGAAGGATATTCCTGGTAGCGGGCGTAGTAATTTTTCACGAATGCCTTGTTGAGGGCCGACTGGTTGGCCAAAAACCAGTAGCGGCTGCCAACCCACAGTCCTTCGGGCATTTTATCTTTCAGCGCGCTCAGAACTTCGGTGGCGGCGCCCAGGGTGATCAGGACTTCAAAATCGCCGTTGAAGAATCCCATTTCCGATCCCTGGCGGATGAAATTGATCAGGTTGCCGCCCCAGAGAGAAACCAGGACGCCGTCAGGTTTTGACTGCATGACCTTGGTGATGTAGGAACTGAAATCACTGGTCTTAAAAGGCGGAAAAGCCACCTGTTCCTTGCTCAGGAAGGTGGCGTCAGGCTTGATTTCCTTGAGATATTTCTGGAAATATTCCCAGGATTGGTGCCCGAAGGCGTAATCGGGGCCGATGGTGGTCCAGGTTTTAGCCTTGGTCTGGGCCGCCAGGCGGGCGGCCGTTTTGACGTTCTGGGCCAGGTTGAGAGAAATCCTGAACGTGTAGCGGTTGCAGACGCTGCCGGTGACGTCGGGAGTGGCCGCGTGGGTGATGATCAGGGGAGTTTTCATCTGGGGGATGGAAGGAACCACTGATTTCGCCACCCCGCTGGAATCAAGGCCGATCAGGCAGTCAACCTTCTGCTGGTAGACCAGTTTGCGTATGGCCCGCAAAGCGACATCGGGTTTGCCGGTGGAATCTTCAAAAAAAGCTTCAACCGGATGTCCGAGGATGCCGCCGGCCTTATTGATTTCATCAACCGCCATTAAGGCCCCTTTTTTGGCAAACTGTCCATAGGTGGCAAAGGGGCCCGACATGATGTAGGTGAATCCCAGCTTTACCGGTTTTTTGGCCGCCCAGGCCGGGGACATGCCCAGAAAACTCACCAGGCTGAAAATAATGATCGTCGCTAACAGCTTTTTTCTCATTTTTTCCTCCATTTCCATGCTTCTTCTTTTAAGTTGTCAATCCTCTATTGCCTGACCGGCCGGTGGCCGGTCTTGTAGTTTGGTGTTTATGCAGGAACTGACGGCAGGGGCCTGCCCTGCTCATCCCAGCCGTGCAGCCGGTAGTAGTCCCGGAGCATTCTCTGCAGTTCAGCTTCGGTAATAACTTTGCCGGAATCCTGGAGTTTTTGGTGCAGGTATTTCGGCAGCCGGTCTTCAGCGGGTTCCATGCCTTCCCGCAGGTTGAAGCGGCGAACCAGGTCGGCAATTTCCAGAGCCGTTTTCTCCAGCTTCTGCCGGCTGAAATCCAGGCCGGTGACCGCCCGGATCATTTCCACCAGCTTTTCCCAGGGGTAGAGGTCGCGGTAAAAGCGGCAGAGGATCAGGGCGTCGAAAATAGTGAGCCGGTTTTCAAAGTCAAGGAACAACTCAGCCTTGCCGTCCGTTTGCGCCGGTTCGATCATGCCGCTCAGCTCGGCCTTGTAGAAGGTCGAGCGCAGATGGCAGGCTCCCCGGTCGGAGGTGGCATAGCCCAGCCCCATGCCCTTGAGCACCCGGGGATCGTAGCCGGCCGGCTCCATGCCTTTAACGTGTACGGCAAGATCTTCAAGCTTCCACGTTTCTGCCGCTTTCCGGATGCCGTCGGCCAGGATGGCGCCAATGCCGCTGCGGCTGGCGATGTCGTGGAGTAACTCGGCCATGGCATCCACGTTTCCATAATCAATAGGATGGTCGATTCGTCCATGCCTGGCTGCTTCGATGGCAAAGGCGCAGAGGTTGCCGGCGGTAATGGTGTCCATGCCCAGCCGGTCGCACAGGTCGTTGAGGTAGGCAATCTCTTCAATGCTGTCCACCAGGCAGAGGCCGCCGAAGGCGTAGATGGTTTCATATTCCGGGCCTTCTATTGTGAGCCCGGCATGCCGCCCCTGAAGCAGGGTTGTCTGCCGGCCGCAGGCCATGAAGCACTTCAAACAGGCATGCGGTTTGACCGTGCAACGTTCATGCAGGGCGTCGGCACTGATTTTTGGCCACTGCTCATAACTTCCCCGGGACCAGTAGCGGGTCGGGAAAGCCCCGGCTTCATTCATGATTTTGACCATCATCGGCGTGCCCATTTTTTTGTAGGCCTGGACGCCGGGATTATTGCGGTGGTCGCGGGCCAGTTCCTTAGCCAGCCGGGCAACTTTTTCGGCGTCGTGAAGGGGCCGTTTTTGATCACCTTCGAAAAGAATGCCCTTGAGTTTTTTGGCCCCCATCACGGCTCCCAGGCCGGTGCGCCCGGCCGAGCGCCAGTAGTCGTTTTCGATCACCGCGAAGCGCACCAGGTTTTCTCCCGCCGGGCCGATGACGATCGCGCCTTTTTTTACCCCGGTGTTTTTTTCACTCTGGCTGAAACGCTGGTGGAGAAGGTCTTCACTGGTGAAGGTATCCTGACCCCACAGGTCGCCAGCGGCATGAAAATCGACTCCTTCGGGATGGACTCGCATGACCAGCGGCTCCCGGCTCCGGCCGCTGATGACCAGGGCGTCGAAGCCGCAGGCGTCAATGGCTTCGGGGACCCGGCCGCCGGCGTATGATTCACTGTAGATGCCGGTCTGGGGCGACTTGCTGAACACGCCGTAGCGGCAGGAGCCCCAGATGCGGCTGCCGGTGAGCGGACCGGTGGCAAAAATAAGCCGGTTTTCCGGGTCCAGGGGATCGATGCCGGGAGGATTGTGCCTGTGCAGCAGCCATGAAGCCAGCCCTTTGCCGCCCAGATATTTTCGCTGCATATCTTCGGCAAGCGGTTCAAGGCTGAATTTCCGGCTGCTCAGGTCGACGTGAAGGATGCGACCGTAAAATCCATTCATCGGCTTTCTCCCGGCAGAAACGTGATGCACTCGTAAAAAGTCAGAACTCACAAAATCAACCACCAT
>JAOZRP010000032.1 GCA_029940125.1 bacterium | reverse complement strand
AAGGAGTAACCCGATGACCAAAGAAACCCGCCGTTTTGAGACGGAAATCCAGAAACTTTTGGACTTGATGATCAATTCTCTTTACTCGCACAAGGAAATTTTCCTGCGCGAGTTGATTTCCAACGCTTCCGACGCCCTGGACACCCTGCGCTTCAAGGCCCAGACGGATCAGAGCCTGCTGGAAGGGGACAGTGACTTCAAAATTAAGATCGAGGTTGATCCCAAGGCCCGGAGCATTTCGGTGTCGGACAACGGCATCGGCATGACCCGCGACGAGGTGATTGAACACATCGGTACCATCGCCAAGTCCGGTACCGGCAAGCTGCTGGAGGCGATGGCCAAAAAAGACAGCGAGGAGCTGTCGGCCGAATTGATCGGCCAGTTCGGGGTGGGTTTCTATTCCAGTTTCATGGTGGCCGAGCGGGTGGTGCTGACCACCCGGGCGGCCGGGAGCAGCGAGGCGACCCGCTGGGAATCGGTAGGCGACGGCAGTTATACCATCGAAGACTGCGACCGGAAAAGCCGGGGAACCACGGTCACTCTTTTTCTGCGTCCGCTGGAAGACGGCGACCAGGATTTTACCCAGGAATGGGTGATCCGTTCCACCATCAAAAAATATTCCGATTTCGTTACCTATCCCATCTGCATGGACGTCGAGCGCGAGGAAGTGCCGAAGGACAAGGATGGCAAACCCATCGAGGGGGCCAAACCGGTGAAAAAGGTGACCGAGGAGGTTCTCAACTCCATGAAGCCGGTGTGGAACAAGCGTAAAAGCGAAGTGACGGAGGAGGAGTACAAGGAGTTCTACCGCCACCTGAGCCACGACTGGACTGATCCCCTGGAGATCATCCACATCAATGCCGAGGGCAAGACCGAGTACAATGCCCTGATGTACATTCCTTCCCAGGCGGGCATGGATCTTTTCATCCCGGAGAAGAAATCCGGCATGCAGCTCTACGTCAAGCGCATTTTCATCATGGACAACTGCGAAGAGCTGATGCCTCCCTACCTTCGCTTCATCAAGGGCGTGGTTGACTCTGCCGACCTTTCCCTGAACGTTTCCCGGGAAATCCTCCAGCACAACCGCCTGGTGGCCATGATCAGGAAAAACTTGGTCAAGAAAGTGCTGGGTACTTTAAAGGACATGCTGGAAAAGGATCGGGAAAAATACCTGAAATTCTGGCAGGCTTTCGGGCCGGTGGTCAAGGAGGGCATCCATTATGACTACGAAAACCAGGAAGCCCTGAAGGACCTGCTGCTGTTTGCCAGCACCAGAGACAATGACCTGACCACCCTGAAGGAATACTGTTCCCGGATGCCGAAAGACCAGAAGGAAATTTACTACCTGACCGGCAGCAGCCGGGAGATGCTGGCCAACTCGCCGCACCTGGAGGCCCTGAAAAGCAAGGGCTACGAAGTGCTGCTGATGACGGACCCGGTGGACGAATGGATGCTGCAGGGCCTGACGACCTACGACAAGAAACCGCTGAAATCGGTGGCTAAAGGGGAAGTTTCCCTGCTCAATGACAAGGAAAAGAAAGAGGCGGAAGAAAAACTGAAAGCCGACGAGGAGCAGTATGCCTCCCTGCTGACCTTCCTGAAAAATACCCTGCGGGAGAAGATTAAGGATGTCAAGCTGTCGTCCCGGCTGACGGACAGTGCCGTCTGCCTGGTGGCCGATGAGCATGACCTGAGCGCCAGCATGGAGCGCCTGCTGCGGGCCGCCGGCCAGGAGGTTCCGGAAACCAAGCGCATCCTGGAAGTAAATCCCGGTCATGAACTGGTCAAGGTCATGTTTGACCTCTACAAGGAAAATCCCAGCGACCCGCGGCTGACTGAATACAGCGAGCTGCTCCTGGACCAGGCCCTGCTGACCGAAGGCTCTCCCATTGCCGACCCGGCCAAGTTCAGCAAGCTGGTGGCCAAACTGATGGTCAAAGCGGTGGGTAAGTGATATGTTTTTTAGCGGGTATTATGTGCTTTGAGAAAATTCCCAGGGGCCGCGTCTGGTTGGGCGCTCCAAGCCGCGCTCCAGAAGCCTGAGATAGGTGGAGCGCGGTATTTCCCGGGCGCCGAATTGGGCCAGGTGGTCGGTCTGGAACTGGCAGTCGATGAACCGGAAGTTCCAGTCGGCCAGCTTCCGCGCCATGACCGCCAGGGCGGTTTTGGAGGCGTCGCTGACCCGGGAGAACATGGATTCGCCGAAAAAGCAGCGTCCCAGCGAGACGCCGTACAGTCCTCCTACCAGCTCTCCATCCTGCCAGGTTTCGATGGAATGGGCGAATCCCTCCTCGTGCAGTTGGATATAGGCTTCCTTCATTTCCCTGGTAATCCAGGTCCCCTTTTCATGCTGCCGGGGAATAGTGGCGCAGGCCTCGATGACCTCAGTAAAACAGGTATCGGCGCGCACGGCAAACCGCTGTTGGCGAACGGTGCGTTTAAGCCGCCGGGGGCAGTGGAATTCTTCCGGGAAGATGACGGTCCGGGGGTCGGGCGACCACCAGAGGAGCGGGTCCCCGGGGGAATACCAGGGGAAAATGCCGCGGCTGTAGGCCTGCAGCAGCCGTTTCGGGCTCAAATCGCCGCCGACGGCCAGCAGGCCGGAAGGCTCAGCTAGCTCGGGGGGAGGAAATGACAGGTTGAAGTTGAGCTGATAAACCGGCACGTTGATTGTCGTCGCTGTGGTGTTGTCCAGCAGTCCACTTATCGATGAAGGTTTGCTGGCTTTTTGATGAGTCTCCATCCGGAAACTGCCGCGTCCGGATGAGTTGTCAGTTTTTAGCCTGCCGAGTTGTTTTTTCCAATGTTTTGCTGAAAGCCGTTTGCCGAGGATCTTTTAGTCAGTCATCCGGGAACGAAAAGCCCAGCTGTTTGCCGTTGACCTTTACCCGCACCCGGCCGCCGTTCCGCAGCCGGCCGGAGAGAATTTCCTCCGCCAGGGGATCCTTGATCGTATCCTGGATCAGCCGGTCCAGGGGGCGGGCGCCGAACTTCGGGTCGTAGCCGTGGCGGGCCAGCCAGGTCTTGGCCTTGTCAGTAATGGAAAACTCCACGTTTTTCCTGGCCAGGAAATGATCCAGCCCGGCGAGGAACTTGTCCACTACCTTGATCATGATCTCCTGGTTCAGGGGCTGGAAAAAGATCGTTTCATCCAGCCGGTTGCGGAATTCCGGCGCGAATAATTTCTCCAGCGCCTTCCTGCCCTTGTCCGATACATCCTGGGAAAGATCTCCGAAGCCGATGGTGTTGCCGGCCATTTCCCGGGCCCCGGCGTTGCTGGTCATGATCAGGATGGCGTGGCGGAAATCGGCCTTCAGGCCGTTGTTGTCGGTGAGGGTGGCGTAATCCATGATCTGCAGCAGGATGTTGAAAATGTCCGGGTGGGCTTTTTCAATTTCATCCAGGAGAATGATGCAGTGAGGGTGCTTGCGCACCTGCTCGGTCAGCTGACCTCCCTGGTCAAAGCCCACGTACCCGGGCGGAGCGCCGATCAGCCGGGCCACCGCGTGCTTTTCCATGTATTCACTCATGTCGAAACGGATGAACTTGACGCCCAGCAAGGCGGCCGTCTGGCGGCTGACTTCCGTTTTTCCCACCCCGGTCGGGCCGGTAAACAGGAAGCAGCCCAGGGGGCGGTCGGGGTTGTTAAGACCGGCCTGCGATCTTTTCAGGGCTTTTGACAGGGCGGTAATGGCCTGATCCTGGCCGAATATCAGCCTTTTCAGGTTGCTTTCCAGGCTGACCAAATTGTCTGCCGACCTTTTTCCCGTTTTCTGTACCGGGACCCTGGCAATCAGGGAAACCACCCGTTCAATGTCAGCGGGGGTAATGCGCTTGCGGCGCTGGGCTTCCGGCAGCAGCTGCACGGCGGCCGCGGCTTCATCGATGACGTCGATGGCCTTGTCCGGCAGGTAGCGGTCGGTGAGGTAGTGGCTGGTCAGTTCAGCCGCCGCCCGCAGGGCCGCCGGCGTGTAGGAGATGTGATGGTGTTCCTCGTAGCGCTGCCGCAGGCCCCGGAGGATTTTAATGGTTTCCTCGATGCTCGGTTCGGGCAGCTGGATCTTCTGGAAGCGCCGGGACAGGGCCCGGTCCTTGCTGAAATTCAGCTTGTATTCCTCGTGGGTGGTGGCCCCGATGCAGCGGAGGTTGCCGTTGGCCAGGAAAGGCTTGAGGATGTTGGAAGCGTCCATGGAACCGCCGCTGGTGGCGCCGGCGCCGACGATGGTATGGATTTCGTCGATGAAGAGGATGGCCTTTTTTTTCTGCTGCAGTTCGTTGATGACCCCTTTCAGCCGCTCCTCGAACTGACCCCGGAACTTGGTGCCCGCCAGCAGGGCGCCGAGGTCGAGGGTGAACATCTCGAAATCCTTCAGGATGTCAGGAACCTCGCCGCTGAAAATCCGCAGGGCCAGGCCTTCGGCCATGGCGGTTTTCCCCACCCCGGGCTCCCCGACGTAGAGGGGATTGTTTTTCTGCCGCCGGCACAGCACCTGCAGGGTGCGCTGCATTTCCTGCTGCCGGCCGATCAGGGGATCAATGCGGCCGTGGGCCGCCTGCTCCAGCAGGTTGACGGTGAATTTTTCCAGGAAGCTGTCTTCCTTTCCCGGTTTTTCCGCTGCCTGGTCGGTTTCCGGTTTGCTTTTCTTTTCTACCGGGGTTTTCCCGTCTTTTTTAATGCCGTGGGCCAGGTAGTTGAGGACCACCAGCCGGGTGATGTCCTGCTGGCGCAGGAAGTAGCAGGCGTGGGAGTCTTCTTCCTCGAAAATCGCCGCCAGCATGTCGCCGATGCCGGCTTCCTCTTTTTCTGCCGCCTGCACGTGGAGGATGGTCCGCTGGATCAGGCGCTGGAAGGCCAGGGTTTCCACCGGGGCCTGGCGCTTGTCGGCCGGCAGGGAAGCCATCTTGGTGTTGAAATAAATTTCCAGCTGTCGCTTCAGAATTTCCGGGTCGCCGCCGCAGTTGCGGATGATCTCGGTGCCCTGTTCGTTGTGGAGCAGGGCGTAGAGGAGATGCTCCACGCAGAGATATTCATGGGCGCGGTTCTGGGCCTCGCGAAAAGCGGCAAGGATGGTATATTCAAGGTCTTTGCTGATCATAAAAAGCTACACTTTCTGCATGCTGCAAAGCAGGGGAAATCCCCGGTCGCGGGCCAGTTTGGTGACCGTGACCACTTTGGTCTCCGCGATGCTGCGGGGGTATTCGCCGCAGTTGCCGATGCCTTGGCGGTGGACCAGCAGCATGATCCGGGTGGCTTCGGCCGGGGTTTTATGGAAAACATTTTCCAGGATGTCGATGACGAAGTCCATGGTGGTGTAGTCGTCATTGTGGAGCAGGACCCGGTAGAGCGGCGGTTCCTGGATCTGCTGCCGCTCGGCAGTTTGAGTGTGCTCATCATGTTGATGCTTATGGATGCTCATGTCATTATTCCAGATCAGGCATTACAGTTATAAAATACACATCATTCAGGGGAAAATCAAGATTATCCGTGTTGTTGGCTGGAAATTGGCGGTGGCTTGCTTAATCCTCCCTTATTGAGAATCGGAAAAAAACATAATACCCTTGACTTCAAATATGTCTTGTTATAGTGACATATGGGAATATCTGTTTTTCAAAAAATAAAAAAATGTTTTGGTGGTGTTCCCGCTATGGATATGAAGAGAGATTATTATGAGGATGTCCAGCTCTTCACCTCCGGCGTCGTTCTCTTCTGGTTTGTCGTTTTACTGTCCCTGATCGCAGTCCTGCCCTTTGTTGTCAAAAACTATTATATTTATGTTGCCAACTTCGTGGCGATCAATGTTATTGTCGCCATCGGTTTGAATATCCTGGTTGGTTATACCGGGCAAATATCCTTGGGGCATGCCGGTTTTTTTGCGATTGGGGCTTACGGCACAATCCTTTTGATGACGAAACTGCATTTTCCTTTCCTGCTGGCTCTGCCGGCTGCTGCCCTGGTTGCGGCGCTTTTCGGTTTTTTGCTGGGTTTGCCTGCCCTGCGGCTCGAAGGTCCCTATCTGGCGATTGCGACTTTAGGCTTTGGCCTGACCATAACGCAGGTTATCGGGCGCATCGAATTGTTTGGCGGCCGCCAGGGTTTGCACACCCCCGAATTGATTATTGGCTCCTGGCACTTGAACAGCGACCGCGATTTTTACTGTTTGCTGATGCCTCTTACCATCCTGTTGGCCCTGGGGGCTCGCAATCTCATCAAGACCAAGGTAGGCCGGGCTTTTATCGCCATTCGTGATGCTGATATTGCCGCCGAGACCATGGGAGTCAACCTGGTTTTTTATAAAACCCTTGCCTTTGCCGTCAGTGCCTTTTACGCTGGGATTGCCGGAGGCCTTTACGCCTTCGTCCTGCGTTATATCGAACCGGAAATATTTACCTTGATGATGTCAATTATGTTTCTGGCAATGGTTGTGGTCGGCGGCCTGGGTTCGATTTTCGGGGCTATTGCCGGAGCTGCCCTGCTGAGCTGGCTTGATTTGCAATTGCGCAACATTCTGGATATGCCTTATATCGGTGACTGGCTTGAGGCCTTGTCGAAAAATTATTTCTCGATTACCGGGGTTTCCAATATCCAGTTTATTGTTTTCGGTTTTATCATGATTTTGATTATGCTCTTCGAACCATTGGGTCTCTACGGTATCTGGATCAGAACCAAGAAGTATTGGAGAATGTGGCCTTTTTGACCGAAAGATTAGGTAAGTGCTTGATTTTATTCAGATGATAGTCAGCGGTATCGCTGCCGGCAGCACCTATGCCCTGATGGGGATGGCGATGGTCATTATCTATAAGACCTCGGAGGTTCCCAACTTTGCCCAGGGGGAGATGGCCCTGGCCACCTCCTTTTTCACCTTGATGCTGCTGGAACAGCGTGGTTTGCCTTACCATCTGGCTTTTCCGGCCGCCTTCCTGTTTGCCATTGGACTTGGCTGTCTGCTCGAATTCGCCGTCCTGAGAAGAGCCAAGGAACCCAGTGTCCTGGGTTTTATTGTAATTACAATTGGTCTTGAAATGATTCTCATGGGCCTAGTTTCGTGGAAATTCGGGGCCGACCCCAAAACCATGCCTTTTCCCATTTCTCCTTATGACAGCATTGCCATTGGGGGGGTCTTTATCAGCTCCCTGGAGCTGTTAACCCTTTTTGTAGCCCTTGTTTTGATGATTATTCTTTTTATTTTTTTCCGTTTTTCCAAGCTGGGGATGGCGATGAAGGCCACGCAACAGAACCATACCGCCGCCCGCCTGATGGGAATTCGCACCAATCGGATGCTGATGCTGACCTGGGGTATTTCCTCCCTGGTGGGTTGTACGGCCGGACTGCTGATCTCGCCGATTACCATGCAGCCCTATATGATGTGGGATCCGATGCTCAAAGGATTTGCCGCCGCGGTCATGGGTGGCATGACTTCGCTGCCCGGTGCCGTTTTCGGAGCCTATATCCTGGGTATTATTGAAAATCTCTTCGGCGGCTATGTTTCGATTGAATTCAAGTCGGTAATCGCCTTTATCATTATCGTCCTGGTTCTTTGTATCCGGCCCAGCGGACTTTTTTCCCGGCATTATGTCAAAAAGGTTTAGATTCCTGATGGAAACCGTAACTTTACAGCAACATCAATGTAACACTTTAACAGGTTTAAGAAGGAGGATGACATGAAGAACAAGGTTGTATGGTTGTTGGCGGCGGCAATGGTTTTCATTTTTGGTCTGTCGTTACCGGTTGCTGCCGAGGTCGGGGTAACTGATACGGAAATTCATATTGGACAGTGGGGTCCCCAGACTGGTCCCGCGGCACCCTGGGGTTCAATTGCCCGGGGTACCGGCGACTATTTCAAGATGATTAACGCCGCCGGCGGCATTAACGGCCGCAAGATCGTTTACCATATGTTTGATGATGGCTATAACCCGGCTAAAACCAAGGCCGGAGTTAAGGAACTGCAAGAGGGCGTCGGCATTTTCAGTTGGGTTGCCGGGGTCGGTACGGCTCCGGGCCTTGCCGTCCGGGACTATCTGATGGAAAAAAAGATTCCCTGGGTCGGCCCCTGTTCTGGTTCCCTGCACTGGATCAATCCGGCTAACCGGTACCTTTTTCCGATCTATCCCCTGTATATCATTGACGCAAAAGCCCTGGTTAAATATGCCGTCGAAAAGCTTGGTAAAAAGAGGTTTGCCATTGCTTTTCAGAATGATGACTACGGTAAAAACGGGCTTCGGGGGGTTAGGGAGTCGCTGAAAAAGTATGGTCTTGAACTGGTTGCCGAGGTTCCGGTGGAGATTAAGGATGCGGACATGAAGCCCCATGTGATGAAACTGCGCAAAGCCAAACCCGATGCCGTCCTGCTCTGGGTTGGTCCGGTTCATGCCGTCAAGATTGTCGGCACCAGCAAGGCCATGCGGTTTGCGCCCCAGTGGTTGAGTACCAGTGCCTGTTCGGATTTTCCGCTGATGATGCATATCAGCAAAGGTTTGTGGAAAGGAGTTATCGCTTCAACCTTTGCTTCACTGCCGGATTCCAATGATCCCCTGATCACTAAATACAAGAAAGAGGTGCATGAAAAGTTCGCTGCCAAGAATGAACGCTGGGGTATTTTCTACTATGCCGGCATTCTCCTTGCCGAACCGCTGGTCGAAGCCCTGAAGCGCTGCGGCAGAGACTTGACCCGTGAACGTCTTGTTACTGAACTTGAAGGTTTGACTGATTTCAAAGGCTTGGGCGGCACCATCAGCTTTAAGCCTTTTGATGCCAAAGATCCCTACGGTACCCGTCAGGGTGGCAAGGAGGTTTTCCTGATTGAATGCCTGGATGGCGGTAAAGCCAAAAAGCTTACAGACTGGACCTATTTTGATTACAGGTGGTAGCTTGCAATAATACAGGGTACCTTGAAAAATTGCCTTTTTGCCCGATTACGGCGTTAGGCTCACATTATAATCCTCAAAATATGACCTATATTCCTGCGGTTATAATGCTCGCCTGCCTTGTACTCAAACAAAAATGCTGATTTTTCAAGACACCCTACATAATGGTAAAGGCTTGGGGGGGGTAGTTTTGCTCTACTTCCCCAAGCCTCTGATATTTTATGACTTTTTTTGCTGTTAACAATCTTGCCATTGCCTTTGGCGGCCTGAAGGCTCTGGAGGGGATCTCCTTTGCCGTTGACCAGGGCGAGGTTTTTGCCATCATCGGCCCCAACGGAGCCGGCAAGACGACGCTTTTCAACTGTATCAACGGCATTTATCGTCCCGATGCCGGCGAGATCATTTTTAAAGAGAAAAGAATTGATGGTTTGAAGCCGGATCGAATCGCCCGTTGTGGTTTGGCTCGAACCTTTCAAAATATCGAACTTTTCAATCATATGAACACCATGGAGAACATTATGTTGGGTCGTCATCTTTTTATGAAGACCGGCATTTTTCATGGTATGGCGATGTGGGGTAAAAACTCTTTTGCCGGACGCGAAGAGCGTCGTCATCGACAAAAGGTTGAAGAAATCATTGAACTGCTGGAACTCGAAGCCGTCCGCGACAAGCTTGTGGGCGCCCTTCCCTATGGCACGCAGAAGCAGGTTGAACTGGCCCGGGCCCTGGCTCTGGAACCGGAGCTGCTGCTTCTTGATGAACCCTGTGCCGGTATGAATAGCGAAGAGAAGCAGGATATGATTTTCTGGATCAAGGATATCCAGGACGAACTCGGGGTTACCATCCTGCTGATAGAGCATGATATGAAAATGGTGATGGATATTTCGGACCGGATCCTGGCAATAAATTTTGGTTGTATGATCACCATGGGCCGACCCGACGAGGTTCAGAAACATCCTGAAGTGCTGAAAGCGTACCTGGGGGAAGATGAGGACGGTCAGCCTTGACAAAAATGCTTGAAATCAAAAATATCGAAACCTATTACGATCTGATCTACGCGATCCGTGGTGCTTCTTTGAGTGTCGAGAAAGGGACGATTACCACTATTCTTGGCAATAATGGGGCTGGCAAATCAACGATTTTGAAGACGGTCATGGGATTGATCGACGATCAGCCGGACAAAGGTATTATTGAGTATCAGGGTCAACGCATTGATGGTCTTGATACGGAAGAGATCGTGCGCCTGGGTATTGCTTATGTTCCCGAAGGCCGTGAAGTTTTTGAGGAGCTGACGACTCGGGAGAACCTGCTTCTAGGGGCCTACATCCGTCGTGACCAGAGGGAAATCCGGCAGGATCTGGAGAGGATCTACAGCTATTTCCCGATTCTTAAAGAGAGAAGCAAGCAGTGGGCTGGTACCCTTTCCGGTGGGGAACAGCAGATGCTAGCCATCGGGCGGGCTTTGATGAGCCGGCCGGACCTGCTTTTTCTCGATGAACCATCCCTGGGGCTTTCCCCGCTGCTGGTCAAGGAGATCTTCAGGATCATCAAGGAGATTAACCAGGAAGGGGTGACTATTCTGCTTGTTGAACAGAACGCCCGCATGGCCCTTTCGGTTGCCGATATCGGCCTGATTCTGGAGAACGGGCGTTTTGTCATGAAGGGCAGGGCATCCGAACTCCTGGCTGACAAAGATGTTCAGGAGTTCTACCTTGGTGTCAGTTCCGATGCCTCGGCGAAAGGCTACCAGCGCTGGAAACGTAAAAAAGCGTGGCGTTGATAGTTGATAAAGGTCTGGAAAATTGTGACTTTGACTGACAGTAAAAATCCGACTACCGTTCCTGAAGCTTTTATCAAAGTTGTGCTCCGATACGACCAGCGCGTGGCCATGCGCAAAAAGGAGTATGGGCTCTGGCACGATATCTCCTGGCGTGAATATTACGAAAAGGTTGAAAAAGTTGGTGCGGGCCTGATCAGTCTCGGGCTCGGGTTGGGAACGACGGCGGCGATCATTGGTGACAACTCTCCTGAGTGGATTTTTGCCGCGATGGGTATCCAGTGTTGTGGCGGCATCGCCGTCGGCATCTATGCCACCAACGCCTGGCCCCAGGTCGAATACGTTGTCGACCATTCCGAGGCTTCTTTTCTCTTCGTCGAAAACGAAGAACAGCTCGATAAATGGCTGATGTTCAAAGAAAAGACGCCGCATTTAAAGCAGGTGATCGTCTGGGATACCAAAGGTTTGCGCCATTTCAAAGATCCCATGGTAATGACGTTTACCGAACTTCTGGAAGTCGGCCGAAAATTCCTGGAAAAAAAACCGGAAGTTTTTACTGAGCGCTCAATCCAGGTTAAATCTGGGGATGTCGCGGTTCTGATCTACACTTCCGGAACAACCGGCCTGCCAAAGGGCGCAATGCTGACCCATGCCAATCTGATCTGGATGGGACGGGCGATTACCTCAGACGCCTTCCCCATGTCCGATCGGGACGAGATTCTCTCCTTCCTGCCCCTTTGCCATATTTTCGAACAGCTTTTTTCGATTTTGGGTCATATCACGGTGGGCTACACGGTTAATTTTATCGAAAGCCTGGAGACGGTGGCCGACAATATGATTGAGGTTTCGCCCACGATTGGCCATGCCGTGCCGCGGATCTGGGAAAAATATTACTCTGCTATTCTGATTCGAATGTCTGACGCCACCTGGCTGAAACGCCGGGTTTTCGGTCTGGCTTTGAAAATCGGCCGGAAAAGAGCCAAATTGATGATGAACTTCGAACCGGTTCCGGCCTCCCTGAAAATTCTCTATGCCCTGGCTTATTTTGCTGTCTTTCGCAAACTTAAAGAGCGGCTTGGTTTTGACCGCATCCGGGTCGCCGTTTCCGGGGCGGCGCCGATTTCTCCGGATGTTCTGGCTTTTTTTCAGGCCATAGGGATAAATCTGATTGAGGGTTACGGCCAGACCGAGGGCACCGGAGTCACCTGTCTTTCGCCCAGTGGCCGGCCCAAGTTTGGAACCGTTGGTCCTCCCCTGCCCGGCATTACGATCAGGATTGCCGCAGACGGCGAGATTTTGGTTAAATCGCCCGGTATTTTCAAGGGCTACTTCAAGGATGCTGCGGCCACGGCGGCAACCGTGAAGGATGGCTGGCTTTATTCCGGGGATGTTGGTGAGCTTGACAGTGACGGCTACCTCAGAATTACCGACCGTAAAAAGGATATCATCGTTACTGCCGGTGGCAAAAATATTTCACCTCAGTATATCGAAAACAAGCTGAAAGCCAGCATCTACATCAACGATGCCGTCGTGATTGGCGATAAACGTAAATTTCTCTCCTGCCTGATCATGATCGACGAGGATAACGTGGTCAAATATGCCCAGGATCATAAAATCCAGTTTTCGACCTATAAAGATCTCACCCGGGATGCGGCAATTAACCAGCTCATCGAGGGGGAAATCAAGCTTGTCAATGAAAATTTGTCCCGGGTTGAACAGATCAAAAAATTTACCATTCTGCCTAAAAAGCTTTATGAAGAAGATGGTGAAGTTACCCCGACCATGAAAGTCAAGCGTAAATTTGTCAACGAGGCCTTCGCCGACCTGATCGAAGCCATGTACAGTCATTAGTCAAGCATCCCCGTGATTTTTTTCAGTAGTGTCCAGCATGCTTTTTGCGCTGTTTTAAAGTCGGCAACCGGTGCTGTTTCCCGGCGCGAC
>JAOZRP010000308.1 GCA_029940125.1 bacterium | reverse complement strand
TTCCCATCGGCCGCTTCATCCCGGACCACTTTGCTGTCCAGTCGTCGGCGGTTTCCCTGGCCCCGGCCTGTTCCACCTTTACCTACCTGGGGCAGGAATTCGGCTACCAGGACGCGCCGCAGATCACCATTGTCGCCCAGAATCTCGGCAATGAAGAAACGCGGAACTACCGCGACGATTTTTTCAAGCTGCCAGCGACCCTGACCCCGTCCTACAGCAACAACGTCAGCGGCCGCACCCTGGTGGTGGCGCCCACCGCCCTTTCCCTGGCCCCGACGTCTTCCCAGACGGTGACCGTGGCCGACACCTTTGCCTATTTCCGGGAGACGACGGCACCTTTCGACGCTGACTTCGATCTGACTCTCGCGGTTGCCGACGGCGACGGCGTCCTGTACGGCAGCGACGGCAATTTTGTCATTGCCTCCATCGGCGGCACCCAGCTGCGTTCCGGCCGCCTGGTGATTGCCGACAACTACGGTCTTGAGATCGAGGACATCACCCATTCCCCCATCTATACCCAGTACTGGGACGGCAGCGACTGGCTGCTGAACAGCGACGACGACTGCACCAGCGGCATCGCTTTTGATTCCTCCCGGGCGCATGTTGCCTCAAACCCGGAAATAAGCGGCGGCCGGGGCTATCTGACCGTGGACCGGCCCGCCGGTTCGGCGCCGGAAACCATCACCGTCTGTCCTGTCGCTCCCGACTGGCTGAGCTGCTCGGGCTCCTCTTGCTGCGGCACGTTTACCTTCGGCATCTACCGGGGCAACGACCGCCTGATTATCCGGCTGGAAGAGTGAAAAAAATTGCCCCCCTCTTTTTTATAAAGTTATTATTCTGAGTGACGAAAACAAGTTCATGACTATCTCGCTGAAACAATTGGGGAAACAGCTGAATGTCGGCAAGATGAGCAAGGACCAGCTGCGTTTCATCCTTCTTGGTGTCGTTTCGCTGGCCATGGTGGTCTACGGCTACCAGAACCTGGTGGCGGCTCCCTTGAAATCCAGGATTTTTGCCTGTGAGCAGCGGGCTCGCAATCTGGAGCAGGAGATTCAGCGTCTGCCCCAGAGCCCGGAGCAGCTGGACCAGCAGGAAAAAAGGCTGGCCGTGCTGAAAAAGAAGATGGAAAAAAAGCAGCTGTCCCTGTCGCAGATCCAGCACCAGATGTCCACGGAGCAGGATATCGCCCGGGTGGTAAAAACCCTGGCGGTGGCCGAGTCGCCGGCCGACTTCACCTTGCTGTCCCTGCGCAAAAAAGCGGCGGAGAAAAAGGAGCACTACCTGGTGCAGCCCTTTGAAGTCAGCTTCCAGGCCGACTATGGCAAGATGGCCGCCTACCTGGAAAAATTTTCCACCGGTGAAAAGCTCTATGATATCAACCGGTTAAAAATTATTACGAATCCGGAAATCCTGCCCCGGGTGGAAGTCCTCCTGGCAATCAACAACTACCAGTTCGGGCGGGAGCCGCTGTCAACCGTGGTCACAAAACGAGGCGATTGATGCCATGCGTAAATCAATGATATCGATGCTGATCCTGGCTGCCGCCGTCGTTGTCCTGCCGCAGTTTTTGCTGCCGCCGGCCCCGGCGGCTGCCGCCGCCCGCGGCTCCCGGCCGTCCGGCTACCAGTGGCGGCACAACCCTTTCATCCCCCTGCTCAAGCCCAAAGCGGTAGATGTCAGGGCGGGAAAAGGCGGCCAGGCGGCACCCTACGAAAATTTTTCCCTGCCTCCCAACCTCAAGTTGAAGGCGATTATCAAATGCAACGGCTGCTACAAGGCAATTGTCGGCGACCGGCTGGTGGTGCCCGACGACCAGGTGATGGGCTTCATCGTTGCCGAGGTTCATCCTGACCGGGTGGTGCTGCTGAAAAACGGCCGGGTGGTGAAACTTTCCCTGCGTTCCATGGTCGACCGTCAAAAAAGTTTTTCCATCAACCGGGTGGACGATGAGACGCGGAGTCGGGAACAGGGCGCGGGGCCGGCGGCTGCCGAGGCCAAAAGCGGCAGCAGCTTCATCCACCTGGCAACCGTTGCCGAAGAGCCGGAAACGTCCCCGGCTGACAGCCGACAGCCAACAGCCAACAGCAACAGGACTGAACCATGAGGAAAATCGTTTATTGCGTGCTGCTCGTTGCTTCCCTGCTGCTTGCCGCCGCCACTTTTTCTTTTGCCGTCGAGGATGGCGCCGAGGCCCCGGGGCTGGCGGCTGAAGCATCGGCGTCCGTGGCCGAAATCGAAGAAGTTCACAATGATCTGCAGAAAAAGATCAGCCTCGAATGCCGGGAAACCGGCCTCCAGGACATCCTCAGGGCCCTGGCCGCCGAGGCCCACATCAATCTGATTCTGGGGGCGGAAGTGCCGTCGACCACGGTGTCGCTCAACTTCCAGGAAATTACCATCGAGGGAGCGATGAACGCCATCCTGGCCTCCAACAACCTGGGTATGATCCGGGAAAAGGAGGTCTACCGGGTGGTGAAGGCGGATGAAATCGTTGAAATGGGGGAGGACCTGGTGACTGAGTACATCCCCCTGAACTACAGCAAGGGCTCTGACGTCGCGCCCCAGCTGGAGTCGCTGCTGTCCAAGCGGGGCAAGCTGCGGGCGGACGAGCGGACCAACATCATCATGGTTCGGGACACGCCGGGACACCTGCGGCAGATCCGCCAGCTGCTCGAAGTCCTGGACATTCCCACCGCCCAGGTGATGATTGAAGCCAGGATCGTTACCATCGCCAACAAGGCCATCAAGGAGCTGGGCATCCAGTGGGGCGGCTACTACAGCGACACCTTCGGCAGCGACAAGACCATGACTATCGGCGGCAGCGCCGCCAGCCTCAGGATGGACAGCGCCGTCATCAATCTGCCCACCCCGGCGGCCACCTCGGCGCTGACCTTCGGCATCAGCAAACTCAACTCCTTCGCCTTCAACCTTCGCCTCTCCGCCCTGGAGCAGAAAAACCTGGTCAAAACCCTTTCCAACCCCCGGGTGATGGTGCTTGACAACCACAAGGCCAAGATCGGCCAGGGGAAGGAAATTCCCTACAAGTCGGCCGACGTCGACAATCCGGACACCGAGTTCAAGGAAGCCGAGCTGAGCCTGGAAGTGATGCCCCACGTGACCAAGAACGGCGAGATCACCCTGGAGCTGGAGATAAACAACGACAGCCAGGGGGAAAACACCGAGCAGGGCGAGCCGATCATCAACACCCAGAACGTCAACACCACCCTGCTGATTAAAGACGGGGAGACGGCAGTGATCGGCGGCATCGTCCTCGACAACACCATCAAGCAGAACGACGGCGTTCCCGGGGTTTCCAAAATCCCGCTGTTCGGCAAGCTGTTCCAGCATGACGTCAACAA
>JAOZRP010000307.1 GCA_029940125.1 bacterium | reverse complement strand
TGCGGGCTTTACAGCCTGCTTGGAAAAATTGGAGAAATTTCTTGGAAAGCCTGGTAACCAACCTGCTCAACGGTCTCAGCTGGGGCATGCTGCTTTTTTTGATTTCGGTGGGGCTGACCACTGTTTTCGGCGTCTTGGGCATCCTGAACTTCGCCCACGGCTCCTTCTTCATGCTGGGGGCCTACCTCTGCATGCAGGTCATGCACGTGGTGCCGTCGTTCTGGCTGGGAATCCTGGTTGGTCCGCTGGCGGTTGCCCTGCTTGGGGTAGTGATTGAGAAACTGCTGCTGCGCCGGGTTTACGATCGTGACGTCTCTTTTCAACTGCTGCTGACCTTTG
This sequence comes from bacterium, assembly GCA_029940125.1. GTDB lineage: Bacteria > Desulfobacterota > Anaeroferrophillalia > Anaeroferrophillales > Anaeroferrophillaceae > DQWO01. Next base: position 3,021 of record JAOZRP010000307.1, on the reverse strand, counting down.
CCATTCTCCTGGTCCTGGATGACGCCGTCAGGATCATCTGGGGAGCCGGCTATCATGTCGTCGACGCCCCCAGGATTCTGGCCGGCACCATCCCGCTTTTTACCCATACCTACCCCGTCTACCGCATTTTCCTGGTCATCATCGGACCGCTGATCGGCATTGCCCTCTGGAGTTTTTTTCATTTCACCAGGTGGGGGAAAATCATCCGGGCCGCGGCCGTCGACCGGGAAATGGCTGAGGGAATCGGCATTCGGGTGCCGTTGCTTTTTACCGCGGTTTTTGCTTTTGGCTCCTGGCTGGCGGCCCTTGGCGGCGCCCTGGCAGCCCCTCACCAGAGCCTGGCCCCGTCCATGGGTGAAAGAATCATCATTGAAAGTTTCATCGTCGTGGTGATCGGCGGCATGGGCAGCTTCCCCGGTGCCTTTGCCGGCGCCCTGCTCCTCGGCCTGCTGGAATCATTCGGCACCGTCTTCGCCGGCCGGGCCCAGATGGCCCTGCCCTACATTCTCCTGGCCCTGATACTGCTGATCAGGCCGCGGGGCTTTTTCGGCCGGGAGGTGTAATAATGACCAATCAGACCGTCTACCCCAAAACCGCCGTTTTTCTCATCTTCCTGGTTGGATTTTTAATCAGCTGTCCCTTTTTCCTGCCCACCTACTGGACTTTCATCCTGGGGGAAATCCTGATCATGGTTCTTTTTGCCATGAGCTTCAACCTGCTTTTGGGTTACAGCGGCCTGCTCTCTTTCGGTCAGGCCGGGTTCTTCGGCGTCGGTTCGTACACGGCCGCTCTGCTGATTCTCAAAGGCTGGCAGTCTCTGTCATTGATCATGCTGGCCGGCATTTTCAGCGCCGCCCTGGCGGCGGCGGTCATCGGCTACCTCTGCGTTCGCCGGGATGAGATTTATTTCGCCATGATCACCCTGGGTTTCGGCATGATGCTGTTCACCATCGCCCACAACTGGATTGAGCTGACCGGGGGCAGCGACGGCCTGCCGCTGGCGGTTATTCCTTCCCTGCGGCTTCCGGGCCTTGAGCTTTCTCTCTTTGACCCCCGGAATATGTATCTCTTTATCCTGGCCGTCGTTCTGGCCGGCATTTTCATTCTCTGGCGCCTGGTTCGCTCGCCTTTCGGCCTTATCCTGACCGCTGTCCGGGAAAACAAGGAACGGCTGGCTTTTGTCGGTGCCGACGTCCGCCTGGTTCGACTGACGGCCTTCACCATTGCCGGCGGGCTGGCGGGCCTGTCGGGAGCGCTTTTCTGCCTTTTCAACAGCATGGCAACCCCGGATTTCATGCACTGGAGCTATTCGGCCAAGCCGGTGTTGATGACCATTCTCGGGGGCTCTGAAATTTTTCTCGGTCCGGCCTTCGGCGCCGCGGTTTTCTTCCTGTTGGAGCAGGCCATCACCACCATGACCGACAACTGGATGATTTTCCTGGGCGGCATCCTGATTCCGGTGGTTATTTTCTTTCCCCGCGGCATTCTGGGAACCATCGTCAAATATTTTGACCGGCGGCGGGAGGCAGGCAGGCAATGACCGAAGTTCCAATTCTGAAAATCGAACACCTGGGGCACGACTACGGAAAATTCCAGGTTATCGATGACATTTCCCTGGAAATCCCGGCGGGAGAGCTGACCGCCCTCATCGGCCCCAACGGGGCCGGAAAAACCACTTTTTACAATGTTGTTTCCGGACGTTTCCCTCCCACCCGGGGCAGGGTGTATTTCAACGGCCAGGACATTACCGGCCGGCAGGCCCACAAAATCGTTTCCCTGGGCATGCTTCGTTCTTTCCAGATCACCAATATCTTTCCGGAATTAAGCGTCAGGGAAAACGTCTTGATCCCCCTCCTTCTCCATCACCACCGGGGGTTCGCCCTTTTCCGCTCCCTGGGACGGGAAAAGAAGCTGTACCGGGAAGCAGATGAAGTTCTGGACAAAATCGGCATTTCCCACTATGCCGACAGACCGGCCCGGGAACTGGCTTATGGAGACAAGCGGCTGGTGGAAATGGCCATCGTCCTGGCCCGCAATCCCAGGCTGGTGCTGCTGGACGAACCAACAGCCGGCATGAACCCGGAAGAGACAGACCGGATGATCACCCTGATCAAGCAGCTGGCTGAACAATTCGGCACCACTTTTTTCCTCACCGAACATGACATGAAGGTTGTTTTTTCGATTGCCAAAAGGATCTTTGTTCTCCACCAGGGGGGACTGCTGGCCACCGGCAGTCCGGAGGAAATACGCACCAACCCCCAGGTGCGGGAAGCATACCTGGGAGGGGAAACCATCCAATGCTGAAGATTGACGATATTCACGTCTATTACGGCGACAGCTACGTGCTCCAGGGAGTCAGTCTGACGGTCAACGAAGGGGAGATTGTCGCCCTGCTGGGCCGCAACGGGGCCGGAAAAACCACCACCATGCGCAGCATTGCCGGCTACAACCCTCCGGCCCGGGGAACGATTATTTTCAAAGACAAGATCATCAGTGGTCGGCCGGTGTATGCCAACATCCGCGCCGGAATCGGCTTCGTACCGGAAGAACGGCAGATTTTTCCCAACCTGACGGTAAATGAAAACATCGAAGTGGCCATCCGTCCGCCCCGCAGCGGCCAGGAGCCGTGGACCTACGACCGCATTTACTCCACCTTTCCCCTGCTGGCCAAACTGCGCCGTCACCTGGGGGGAGAACTGAGCGGCGGCGAGCAGCAGATGCTGGCCATCGCCAGATCCCTGGCCGGCAACCCGCAGCTCCTGCTCCTGGATGAGCCATGCGAAGGCCTGGCCCCGGTGATCGTCGAATCACTGGGAACCATCATCTTCAACCTCAAAAACTCCATGCCAATTCTGATGGCGGAGCAAAACGCCCACTTTGCCCTGAAAATTGCCGACCGCGCCTATGTCATCGACAAAGGCATCATCCGCCACCAGGGAAGCAGCTGCGACATCAGCAGCAACGAGGAAGTACAAAGCCGCTACCTGGCCGTGTAAAATCCCAACGGGAAAAGCAGCCACA
>JAOZRP010000031.1:2892-12622 GCA_029940125.1 bacterium | reverse complement strand
AATAATAAAAGGCCTGTCCGCTGGCGGACAGGCCTTGATGGATGGTGGAGGATAAGGGACTCGAACCCTCGACTTCCACGTTGCGAACGTGGCGCTCTCCCAGCTGAGCTAATCCCCCCTGAAAAATCATCTTCACAACGCTATGAAAAACTTCCGCCTTCCTCTACTAAAATTTTCCAACGTTGTCAATCTCATACTCTGTGGTTTTGTCCTGTTATGGGATTTGCCGCGCAAATGCGGTTTTTGCCGTTTTGCGGTTTCCTCCGGCAAAAGAGTTTTTCCTTGGATTTTGTCATGATGCCGTTTCGGGATCCAGGATAGTCCGGATATGTTTTTTCAATTCGTTCAGGTTGGCTGATTTAACCACGTAGGCATCGGAGGCCCAGGTGGAAAAATCCTGTTTGTACTCGCCGTAAGCACTGCAAAGAATGACCGGGATGTTTCGGTCCATTTCTTTTATTTTAATCAGGGCCTCAACACCGGACATGCCGGGCATCTTGATGTCCATGATGACCAGGTCGGGGTGAAAATCCGGGACAATCTCCAGCGCTTCCTCGGCACTGGCCGCCGTTTTAACGTGGTAGCCTTCGTCTTCGAGCTCTTCCTGGTACAGCAGACGGATACTTTCTTCATCGTCAACGACAAGAATTTTTTGGCTCATGGATTTTTCCTCTGTCAAGTGTCAAGCGGTTAAGGTGTGTTTCCTGCAAATTTTCTTTCCCGATGTTGGGTAGTAAAGATCACTCGTCAATTTTTGCTTCCCGGAGATACTTGGCTGATTCCTCCGGCGGGGTTGGATTGATGTGAAACCCGGAGCCCCATTCAAAACCGGCGATTCGGGTCAGCTTGGGCATGATTTCCAGGTGCCAGTGAAAATAGGCGTCTACATCCTGCCTGAAAGGAGCGGAGTGGAGAACAAAATTGTAAGGGGGAACGTCAAGAACGACGTCAAGCCGCTTCAAGGTCTCTGAGAGAATAATGGACAGCGATTCAATATGCTCCTTGCTGGTTTTCCGGTAAGACGCCTCGTGTTTTCTGGGCATAATCCAGACTTCAAAAGGAAAGCGGGGGGCGTAGGGGCAGAAGGCGATATAATCCTGGTTCTCACTGACCAGTCGTTCTTGCTGTGATGATTCCTGATCAACCATGTCACAAAAGATGCAGCGTTCCTTGTAATCGTAGTATTTTTTGGCTCCTACCAGTTCTTCCTTAATCTGTTTGGGAATGATTGGCAAGGCGATCAGTTGCGAGTGGGAGTGCTCCAGGGTGGCTCCGGCTGCCAATCCCTGGTTTTTAAAGATGATCACCGACTGGAATCGATCATCTTCAGCCAGGGATTCCAACCGATCCCGGTAGGCCCAGAGAACGTCTTCCACGCCGTATGTCGGCATGGTGGACAGGGTCAGTTCATGGTCAGGCGTTTCAATAATAACTTCATGGCGGCCGATTCCGCTCATCATGTCATACATGCCATAGCCATGTTTCTGCAGCTGTGCCTCATCCTTCAAGGCGGGAAATTTGTTTGGTACTACCCGCAGTCGCCAGCCGGGACCGTTTGGCTTGCTGCCTGGTTTGCGATAGGCAAGCACTTCCGGGGGGACGACATCTTCATTCCCGGGACAAAAGGGACAGAACCCCTGCGGATTTTTCTTCGTTAAGCCGGCAAAATCGGATGGCCTTTTTCCCCGCTCCCGGGCAATGATAACCCAGCGGTCAACCACGGGGTCCTTGCGAAGTTCCGACATGAGTATTTCCTCCTTCAGCAGCTTTCCGCAATGGCGGTTTGAACGGCAGCCGGGCCAACCTGACTTTCCCGGCGGCAATAGCTTTCGAGCAGAGCGTTTCCGGCAATTTTGATCAGGATGCGCGGGATGCCGTTGCTGGTCTGGTGAATGAGCGGGTAGCAGTCAGGGGAAAAAATATGCTGACTGCCGCCGGAAACCAGCAGTCTAAACTTGATCAGTTGTTCCACTTCACCTGCGGTTAAAGAAGGAAGCTCCAGGGACAGGGAGATGCGGCTGCGGATCGAGGCATGGGTTTGATGCCTGAGTCGCTTGAGAAACGGCGGCTCGGCCATGAAGATGATGGAGAGAAGTTTGCCCCATGATGATTCCCAGTTGCTCATTGAGCGAATGAGATGCAGGGATTCCGAGGTAAGGAAGTGAGCTTCATCAACCAGAAGAACGGTTTGTCGTCCTTTTTCACTTTCCCGGATGATGCGCTCCCGCAGCCAGGTAAGTTTCTCCTGCTTGCTGGCTTGTCGTCCGGTTGGGCCGCCAAGGGGGTGGCAGACAAGGTCCAGCAGGGCCGTCGGCGTTATTCGGGGAGATGGCAGAATCAGCAGGGGAAGAAATTGCTGCGGGTCCAGTTGGTTGAGCAGCAGCCGGGTCAAAATGGTCTTGCCGGTGCCGCTTGAACCCCAAAGCATCATGATCGGTCGGTGCTGGTGCAGGCCGGTTGTCAATTTCAATAGCACCTGTTCATGAAACTCGGTTGGGAAAAAAATATCCGGATCAATGGTGTCCTGAAACGGATCCCGCTGCAGATTAAAGAATTTCAGAAAGTCTTCCATCATTGCTGGTCTCGTTGATAATGTTTTGCAAGCGCCGGAATGCCGGCGTTGTACGGGCTGAAATATCAAAATCATCCTGGTTCAGGAGCTCGGCCAGCTGCCGGATGCAGAAAGAAGCGCGATTCCTTTCCGGTTCGAGGATGAAAGGCCGGCGGTTCCTCACCGCCCGTTCGACACTGCGATCGCGATACATGTAGCCGAGATTGGTTACAGACAGATCCAGGAACTGCCGGGTGCAGTTGTCCAGCCGCTGGTAAATAGCGGCCGCCTGCCGTAAATTGCCCACCTGATTGGTGAAAACTCCGAATCGGCTGTCAATATTTTGTAAAACGCACGATTTGATCAAGCCATAAGCGTCGGCTAATGAGGTCAGATCGGGTGTGACAACCAGAATAACATCATCGGCAACGCGAATGAAATCCAAAACGGCCGGGGAGACGCCGCTGCTGGTATCAATAATAATGTAGTCAGCAATCTGTTCCAGCCGTTCCAGCTGGGTTATCATGTGTCTTCTTTTGTATTCAGGCAGGTTGGCCATTTCAGCGATGCCGCTGGCCCCGGCGATCATGGCAATGCCCCGGGGACCGCTGGTAATGATGTCGGCCAGGGCAAGATCCATTCTGATCAGGGTTTCCAGGGTGCGCTCTGCCTTAACCCCGGCCAGCAGGTGGAGATTTGCCAGGCCGAGGTCTCCGTCAACCAGCATGACTTTTTTGTCCAGCAGACGCAGGGCAATGGCCAGATTCAAGGAGATGTTGCTTTTGCCGACGCCTCCTTTGCCGCTGGTGACGGTAATGATTCTGGCCAAAGAGGTGTTGCTTGATTTTTTATTATCATCTATTTCATCAATGAGTGAAGAGACCCGTCTTTTGATCTCTTCATCGGAATGATGGTTGGTTTTGAGTTGATGAATGGTTTTAAAAATTTCTATCGCTTCCCGGGGATAGACAAGATGGTCACCGGCATTCACCCGTTCGGGAAGGCAGGAAGGATACATCTTTTCATAAAAGCGCAGCAGGCTCAGTTCCAGGTTAAGCTTGTCGGAAATCGCTGAAAGTGAGATGTGTCCATTAACAGATGTTTTCATGAAAAATGCCGGGATTTATTCATTGGCTGGTCGATGAAGCAATTCCGTGACCGTGGTAATCAGGGTTCCCATCTGGAACGGTTTTTGATGGTAGCGGCTTATCCCAAACTCTTTCAGTTTTTCCACCTGGTTTTTGGAATCAAGGCCGGTGAGGATGATTACCGGCAGGTTGTTGAAAAATTTGCTGATCCAGCGCAGAATTTGCCTGGTCTGCATAATGCCTATATCCAGGTCAATAATCAGGAGGTCAAAAACGGTTTTTTTGATGGTTTCGATGGCGTTCAAGCTGCCATTGGTGGTTTCCAGCTGGCAGCCGGAGCGGTTTAGTTCCTCGGCCAGCAGGGAACCCAGCTCGCTTTCCTGCCCGACGTAAAGTATTCGTGGGTTATGATGATCTTCCGTCGAATGGGTGTCGTCAAGGTCTGCATCCTGCTGCAGGGCTTCGGAAATTGGATTATGACGGTCCTGGCTTTTCGGCAGGAAAAGGCTGAATGTCGTTCCGGAGCCAACCCGGCTGGAAACCGTAATTTTCCCGTTGTTCTGTTCCATCAGGGAGTGACTGATTGCCAGTCCCAGTCCGGTGCCCTTGCCGGCTTCCCGGGTGGTGAAAAAAGGATCAAAGATAACCGTTTGTTGTTCGGGGGGGATGCCTTGACCGGTATCGGCTACTTGCAGAACAACGCAGTCGTTTTCTTCATGACCGGCGATGGTGATGCTGCCGCCGTCCGGCATGGCCTGCTCAGCGTTAATGAGCAGGTTAATCAATACCTGCCCGATCTGCATGGAATCAACCTGAACCGGCGGCAGATTTTCGGGCAGTTTGTTTTTCAAGGTAATGTTGGTAAAGGCCGCCCGATGATTAACCGCTTCCAGGGATTGAGTGACAATTTGCTGGATGTCTACTGCCTGAAGATGGGGTTTGGAAGGATGGGCGTAAGACACCAGGTCAGCGATGATTTTTGATATTTTATTGGTTTGCTGTAAGATGGTGCGGTATTGACTGCTTTCTTTCTTCCGATTGCCGGCTTCCCGGGCTTTTTTCAGCAAAACCTGAATGTTGGCGGAAATAACCGCCAGCGGGTTGTTGATCTCATGGGCGGCTCCGGCCGCCAGACGGCCAACGGTGGCCAGGCGTTGTGACAGGTAAAGCTGCTCCTGCATTTGCTCCGTCTGCCGCTGCAGCTCGGCCAGCTTTTCAGACTGTTGGTTCAGGCTGTCGAACAACATAACTTTGTGGACGCTGTTGGCGATGGCGGCCGCGAAAATATGCAGTCCCTGCAACAGTGATTCTTTCTCACCGCCAAAACGCATTATTTTCCGGCAGTCAAGGATAAGCTGGCCGATAACGCCCTTTTTGCTGCCGGTATGATAGGTCAAGGGAACAGCCAGCAGGGATGAACGGGGCAGGAGGGGGATGATTTTTTCGGAAGAGAGAAAGATGTCCGGGCTCAGAAGCAGTTTTTCAATGGAATCGAGGGCTTTCTTTTGTTGAGGATGTACATTGACCGTGGTCTGCTTTTCCCGGTCATTTTGACTGAGCCAGTCCTGGGGGTTGAAAAAAGTTTTGCCGCTGTAACCCAGTCCAACCGGCGGCTGTTCATCATCGATTTTGAGGAAGCAGAGAGCCAGATCACTTTTATAGACATTGACAGTCGTTTGGATGATGATTTTAGCCAGTTCAGTTGGGGTGTGATGGTGGCTGATTTCCCGTCCCAGGCGGTAGATTCCCTTGAGAATCCTCTTTTTCATCCGCAGTTCGCTGAGCGCCTGCTCCCGGGCCATGTTGATCCGGCCTAATTCCCGGTTGGCATGTCTGATGGCATCGAAGTATTGCTGGTCGTCAGAGATGTCCAAAGTATCGGCAAACTCTTCCAGGCGATCCATGGTTTGGGAAAGGATGTTGTTTATGTCATCATCACTGATTTTGAAAAATTTTTTCAATAGATCATAACTTTGCACATGGCTGGCATGACAGGGAAGGTTGATGTCCTGATTGATAAAGTAGTTGGAGCCGAGATGATGAATGTTGCAGAAGGCATCCGCAAACCTGATGATGGCCGGCAGGCGATCCGTTTCTTTCACACATGAGGTTATGGGTTGATGGTGCAGCCAGACAGCGTTGATGATCTTTTCCGGAAAATCCCAGCGCTCCGCGGTCCATTTTCCCAGTTGGTGGTGACAGAGCCCAAGGATGTTTTCTTCCAGTTCCAATGGTGTGGTTTTGCTGTTTTCTCCGGATTCAGCTTGCATTTGCAGCTGATTGAGGAACAGGCTGAATTCTTCGGGAAATCTAATGAACGCTATCAGTTTGCCGATATCATGAAGCAGTCCCCCGATAAAGGCTTCCTCCGTCTGGGGATATCCTATCGTTCGGGCCAGGGTTTCGGCGGTGATGGCACAGGCCAGACAGTGTTTCCAGAAGGCGGCCAGCTGCCTTTCCCGCTTTTTTCCTTCCGGGGTAAAGATATTAAAAATACTGATGCTGAGAACCAGATTGAGAATGGTTTTTTTGCCCAGCAGAGAAATGGCGTGGGTCAGATCATCAATGTGCTTGTCAAAGGCATAGAAACTTGAATTGATCAGCGAGAGCAGCTTGCTGGTCAGGGCCAGGTCGCGCCGAATCAATTCAGCCATTTGCCGGTAATTGATCCGCTCATTGATACAGCTGTCAATGATTTTGCTGGCCAGGGCTGGTAGAGGAGGGATATCGTCAACCGTTCCGATTTTTTCCCTCAGGTGGTATCTCTGCATGCAATGCAACCCTTTAAAGTGTTTTTTTGACTATCAACTGCCGAAAACTCCCTGGTGCAGAAACCCATCCGTTGCGGGATAAGGAATGATACCAGATTGACCTCGGCTTGACAACCGGGAAATATATAGAAGCAAAGGAAGAGGAGGAACCTTTACATATACGGCAAATCACATAAAAACTTTAGCTTTTTTATGGGCTTAGCGCTATATGGCTATTGAACTTTGCCCTGCAGGTTAATCGTTTAGGCCTTTTTGTTGATGTTCCGACTGTTCTTATGGTATAGGAGTGGTCAGCCGGTAGGATATTTTTGTATGTTGAAAACAGGCAAACATCAGCTCTTGGCCTTGTGGTTTTCGCTTTCGCTGCTGGCTGCCCACCGAGGTTTGAGCATGATGGTACAGATCGTAATTATGGAGAACTTTTCACCGTGTCTTTTAACCCTGAAACCCTGATTGCCGCCATCGGCACCCGTAAAAGGGTGTTGATTTTGACTCATAACAACCCTGATCCCGATGCCTTGGCTTCGGCTTGCGGTCTGGCTGCGATCATCCAATATTTTACTTCCTGCCGAGTCCAGGTAAGCTACAGCGGCATTGTCGGTCGTTCTGAAAACCGGACCCTGCTCAAGTATCTGCCCATTGACCCTACACCCTTCAGTCGTATTCGGGGTCGCGGCCAGTTGGCTTACGCCCTGGTTGATACCCAGCCGGGCGCGGGTAACAACGCGTTGCCGGAGGGTACTATCCCAAGCGTGGTCATTGATCATCATCCTCCTAAAGCCAGCACCAGACCTTTATTGAAACAAACCCCCCTGGTTGACATCCGTACGAATTATGGTGCCTGTGCGACGATTATTACCGAATACCTGCAGGAGTTTGAGGTGCCCATTTCCGCCAGCCTGGCGACGGCTCTGGTTTACGGGATTACCTCTGAAACCCAGAGCCTGGGAAGAGATGCCACCAAGGCTGATTTAAAAGCCTACAATGACCTGATTCCCTTGGCCAACCTGAAAAATCTTTCCCTGATTGAATTCAGTCGCCAGCCGCGGGAATATTTCCGCTACGTCAGGCGAGCGGTGGATAATGCTTTTTTTTACAAGAATGTTATCGGGACGCGCTTGGGAGAAATAGGCAACCCGGACATGGTAGCGGAGATGGCTGATTTTCTCCTCCGCCATGAACGCATGAGCTGGTCGATTGCCACCGGTCTGCACCAGGACAAACTGCTGGTTTCCATTCGAGCGACCAACAACCGGGCCCGGGCGGGGCGAACTATTCGACGCTTGGTGGAGGTCTTGGGCGGCACCGCTGGCGGGCACAACCTGGTGGCCGGTGGTCAGCTGGATTGCAAAGGGAAAAGTATCAAGGAAATTTCCCAGTTGGACCGGGACCTGATCATCGGTTTTATCCGGAAGGTGACCAATATCGATAATGTCAAAGTGATTAACCCCCTGGTGTCAGCCGAAATTCATGATCCCTGGGAAGAATAGCTGCATCATGCGTTGTCTTGTGGATTATGAAAGTGGGGGCGGGTTCCCTGGCTGCCGCCGTCTTTTCCTTGCCTCTTTCATCTATCAGTTTTTATTAGCAGTGAGCTGCTCCCGGATTATGAACGGAATGGTGTTGTCATGCATTTTTTGAGGTGTATGCAGCTGCACCTGTCTATTCTCCCTGTAAAGGTATGCCGGATGAGTTCAGGTAACAATAAAGGCTTCGCTGACCATGGCTGCTAAAAAAAGCCTGATTATTTACCGACGATTATTGCAATATTCCCGTCCTTATGTCGGCAGGATTGCAATTGCAGTTGCTGCATCGCTGGTGGTTGCCGGAACCGATGTGACCTCGGTGAAGCTGATTCAGCCGCTGGTGGACAAGATTATTGCGGTTGGCAATGTATCGCTGTTAAAACTGGTCCCCATGATTATCGTCGGGCTTGCCGCCATGAAAGGTATTGCCCGTTACCTGCAGGAATATCTTATCAAGACTGCCGGGCAGCTGGTGGTGCAGGATATCCGCAATGACATTTATTCCCATTCCCTCAAGTTGTCCATGGGCTATTTTTCCCGCCATGCCTCGGGAAATCTGATTTCGAGAATCCTTAACGATGTCGGCATCATGCAGCGATCTGCGGCGGATATCCTGGTTGATGGAATCCGCGAAAGCTTCACGCTGGTCGGGCTGATCGGCCTGGCTTTTTACAATGACTGGAAACTGGCCGCCATCGCTTTTCTGGCCCTGCCGGTGGCCGTCATTCCGGCCTCGATTATTGGCAGGAAGATAAAAAACAACACCCGCCGGGGGCAGGCGGCCATGGGGTCCCTGACCAGCGTGCTGCAGGAAACCCTGTCGGGAATCAAGGTGGTAAAGTCCTTCGGGATGGAAGAATTTGAAAGCCAGCGCTTCCGCCGGGAGAACCTGGCTTTTTACCGCTTTCTGCGCAAGGTGATCAAATATGATTCCCTGGCGACGCCGATTGTTGAACTGCTGGGTTCACTCGGGGTGGCCATGGTTTTCTGGTATGGCCTGCACCGGGTGTTTTCCGGGGCCATAACCCAGGGCGAGCTTTTTTCCTTCATGGCCGCCGTTATCATGACCTATACGCCCCTGAAACGGTTGACGAAAGTCGTCAATCGCATTCAACGATCGGTGGGGGCGGCTGAACGGGTGTTCGAGGTGATGGATGAGGAGCCTGACATTGTTGAAGCCCCTGATGCGGTAGCCCTGGAACGGGCCCGGGGGGAGGTCCGTTTTGAAAACGTGACCTTTGCCTACGAGGAACTGCCGGTGCTGCGGGATTTTTCCTTCAGGGTGTCCCCGGGGGAAATGGTGGCCCTGGTGGGGCCCAGCGGGGTGGGAAAAACAACGATTATCAGCCTGTTGAATCGCTTCTATGATCCGCAGTCGGGGGCGATCACGGTGGACGGCATCGACATCCGCCGTTTGACCATGAAAAGCCTGGCTGATAATATTGCCCTGGTGGATCAGGAAACCTTCCTGTTTCATGATACGATCAAAAACAATATTCGCTATGGCCGCCCGCAGGCGACGGACGAAGAGGTGGTTCTGGCTGCCCGCCAGGCCTATGCCGATGAGTTTATCCGTTTGCTGCCGGAGCAGTACGATACCAGCATCGGAGACCGCGGCATCCGGCTTTCCGGCGGCCAGCGGCAGCGGATCTGCATTGCCAGGGCCATCCTCAAGGATGCGCCCATCCTGGTTCTGGATGAGGCAACCAGCGCCCTGGATACGGAAAGTGAGGCAATTGTCCAGAAAGCCCTGGCCAACCTGATGAAAAATCGTACTACTTTTGTCATTGCCCA
>JAOZRP010000031.1:0-2792 GCA_029940125.1 bacterium | reverse complement strand
ATTTTCTGGCATGACCAGCTGCTGCTGATGGCCAAAAGTTTCCCCGGCCGGAAGGCCAAGATTCTGATCAGTTCTTCAAAGGACGGTGAAATCATAGCCAGGACCATCCGTTATTTTGGTTTTCAGACGGTTCGCGGTTCTTCCACCAGGGGCGGCAATGCCGCATTGAAAGAAATGATTACTCTTTTGGCGCAAGGATCTTTTGACCTGGTTATCACTCCCGACGGTCCCAAGGGCCCCCGGCACCAGATCAAACCGGGGGTAGTCCGGCTGGCCAGGGTTACTGGCCGGCCGGTTTTCCCGCTGGTGTTTGCCTGCAGCCGGGGTTATCGTTTTAACTCCTGGGATCGCTTTTTGCTGCCGTTTCCCTTCGGCCGGGGTGTTTTCGTTCTTGGAGAACCGGTGGAGTACGAGCCGGAAGAGGAACCGGAGCATTTCCGTCAGCGACTGGCCAAGGCGATGGAAAAAACCAATTGCCGGGCACGGCTCTACCTTGAGGAACATGGTGTATCTGCTGTATGACTGCATCCTGCTGCTGGCGGCTCTGGTCCTGATTCCCTGCTATTATTTCCGGGGGGTCAAGTACCGGTCGTTCCGCCAGGGGATTAAGGAGCGTTTGGGCTTTTTTGCCCCCGGGCGGCTTGACTGCCTGGCCGGCAAACGGGTTTTCTGGATTCACGCGGTTTCCGTCGGAGAAACCAGGGCGGCCCTGCCTCTGGTGAAAGCCTTGAAAAGAGAATACCCGCAGACGGCCCTGGTTATTTCCAACGTCACGGAAACCGGCCATGAAATAGCATCCCAGGTGGCGGAAGCGGACTGCTGTCTTTTTTTCCCCTACGATTTTTCCCCGGTGGTGCGCCGGGTGCTGCGGCGCATCCATCCGGCCCTGATTGTCATCGTTGAGACCGAGATCTGGCCCAATTTCATTCGCCTGGCCCATGAATCTGGCATCCCCGTGGTCCTGGCGAACGGCAGGATATCCGACCGTTCCTATCCCCGCTATCAATGGATAAAAATGTTTATCCGGCCGATTCTGCAGCAATTTTCCCGATTCTGCATGCAAACGGCCGAGGATGCCCGGCGCCTGCGGATGCTGGGTGCTCCGGCAGCCAAAGTGCGTATCTCCGGGAACGTGAAATTTGATCTTGACATTCCCCTGCCTGACGATGACGATGCCGATCGGCTGAGAAAGCACTTTCATTTGCCCGGAGGGGAGATGGTCTGGGTCGCCGGCAGCACCCACGCCGGCGAAGAAGAGGCGGTGGCGGATGTCTATCAGCAATTGATGGATGAAGGAACAGCGCTGCGTCTGGTGCTGGTTCCCCGGCATCCCGAGCGTTGTCCGGAAGTGGGGAAAATGCTTGCCGGGCGGGGGATTTCCTTTGTTCGGCGCCGTCAATTGACTGCCGGCGACCGGCTTGCTCCCGGAGTCGTTCTGCTGGTTGATACGGTGGGTGAACTGCAGCAGTTGTACGCGGTTGCGGACCTCGTTTTTGTCGGCGGTAGCCTGGTGCCGGTGGGTGGGCACAATGTCCTTGAGGCCTCAGCAGTCCGCAGGCCGGTGATTTTTGGTCCCCACATGCATAATTTCAGGGAAATATCCCAACTGCTGCTGGCCGCCGGCGGCGGAATCATGGTTGCTGGTGCCGTCGAATTGTCGGCGGCGGTGAAGCAGCTGCTTGACAGTGAGGAAAAGCGGCAGCTTATGGGACATGCAGGCTACGAACTGATTGATAAAAACCGTGGAGCGACCGCTTTCACCCTGGAAATGATCCGGGACGTGCTTGCCGGCGGGAATCCGACATAATGGAATAATGGGAAAGCATAAGGAAGAAAACCGCTACCTGAATCCTGCCTACGAATCACTGCTGCATTATCACCAACTGGATGATTTTGACCGGCTCTGGGAGCTGGAGGCGGAATGGTTTGAAGAGCCGAACCGGCGGCGGGGAGGATGGAGCGGCGTCTGCCGGCTGGAACTGCAGGGAAAAGACGGACAGGTGGTGCCGGTTTTTCTGAAGCGGCAGGAAAACCACCGGGCCCGGACGCTGCGGCATCCCTTCAAAGGGATCCCGACGGTGCGTCGTGAGTTGCAGAATATGCTCCGTTTTCATGCCGAAGGCTTACCGGTGCCGGAAATACTTTACGGGGCGGATCGCATCTGCCGGGGACAAGTTCAGGGGATTCTCCTGACCCGTGAGTTGACCGGCTACCGCAGCCTGGATGATTTCCTGGGCGAGTGGTACTCTCTGGAGCTGTCCGAGTCGCTGCTGGAACAGCTCCTTTTCCCTCCTCTGGTTGCAATGATCCGTACCATGCATCAACGGGGATTTCGCTACAACTGCCTTTACGGCAAACATATCTTTGTCCAGGTAAGTCCGGCATTATCAGCGCCTGGCGGTTTTCCCCCGGAATTGGAAGAGCCGCAGTTACGTTTGAGTTTCATCGACCTTGAGAAAGTTCGTCAATCGTGCTGGAAAAAGCGGAATATTGTTCGCGATTTGTCGCAACTGAAGCGGCATACGAACTTCTCCCCCCTTTTATGGGAACGATTTCTAGACCGGTACCTGGATTTTTTGTCCCATTCCGCTTGGATAAGAGCGGCGCTGGGCAGGCGGAGACGCTCCCGTAATTGAAAATGGCAGTGCCTGCATTCAAAGCATTTTTATCAGGCGGTTCCGATGATCAACCATGGCAAGGCGTTTAAGAAAAGGCGGGGGGAAAAGTGAAAATCGCTTTTATCCTGTTCAAATACTTCCCTTTTGGTGGCTTGCAGCGCGATTTTTTCCGCA
>JAOZRP010000306.1 GCA_029940125.1 bacterium | reverse complement strand
GCTGCTGACTCCGGAAAATTGCTGGTGATAACCAAAGGCAAAGATTTCTACCTCGTCGGGACTGCTGCCGGCCTGGATGATAAAGGCCTCGTCAATGGTCGACGTGGAAACATTTCTCAAGGAGGACCGATCACCCATGTTGAGGGTCAACACCCCGTTATCGAGTTCTGCCAGTGCCGGGTCTTCTACCTCGCCAGTAAAGTCGGGCACGAAAATGGCCCCCAGCGGGAAGGTGACGGTCTGGGAAAAGAGGGGATCGCCCCCCAAAGGATTTTCCACCACCCCGGTTACCTGGACGTTGACCATGGCCAGTTCGCCGCGGCCAATGCTGATTGCCGGTATTGACACCGTGGCGCTGGCAATGTGATAACCGCCCATGACGGCCGAGGCCGTGCCGCTGCCGGTAAGGGTGAAGGTGGTTTCGTCAAGGGAAGTGGAGAAGGTCAGGGAAGCCGCTGCTCCCAGGGTATCGTCGCCCAGTGTGAAGCCGCCCCTGACGTTGATGGCAAAAAGCCCCTGGAAATCAATGGTGCCGCTGGCCCGGAGACCTTCGTAGCCCAGAAATGATGCAGAAGTGGAGAAAGCGATCTGTCCATTATTGTTGGCGATTGCCACGGTAAAATCACCGGTAAGCTCAATGGCGTTCAGGGCGGTAAGCGTACCCTGGAGCTCCAGGGTAAAGGAGTTGGCCGGGACCTCAAGATGGCTGTGGTTGCCGGTGTTCAGCAAAAGCCGGCCGCTGACATCGCCGGCAACCGTCCCGCCCAGGTTCAGGTTGTCAAGTTCTACCGGCAGCTTCAGCACCAGGGCCGGATCAACGCCCAGGTAGACCCCGCCGGAGCCGACAATGGGCACTTCCATTCCGGCGATGGTAGTGGTCATCATATTGACCTCAACCGCGTAACCATTGCCGCTGGCGGTAAAATCAATGGTGCCGCTGGCTGAAGCGAATCCGGAGAAGGTCACGATCCCTTCATAACCCAGGCGCAGTCCCGGGGCGATGTTGTTAATGGTAGCATTGGCGGTGTTGACGGCCAGGGTGAAGGTGGTGCCAGTGAAGGAAAGGCCGATCTCCGACCCGATGGCGCCAGATGCCGTCAGATCGAGCTCCGCGGTGATGCCGGCGCCGGTGAGGGTGAAGTCGCCATCCACGTCAAAGTTACCCAGCCCCTCCAGGGTGAGCAGGGCTGCGGCATGCATGGTGACCTGGCTGCCGTCCTGGACAAAGGTGAAGCTGCCGGTCATGGCGGCCAGGTCACCAAGAGTTACCGTGCCCTGCAGAGTGAGGTTGAAACCTCGGGCGACCGTCACCTCGCCCAGCAGAGGTTTTCCGTTGCCGTCGCGCAGCAGTTCACCATTGGGATCAAGGGCAAAGGTGAAGGTGTTTATAGTTTTGCTGCTGGTGCAGGTATTGATCTCAAACAACACGGCTCCCGCCATCTCAATGCCGGGGACGGCACCGTCATTGGCCAGGGAGAAGGCCGCCCGGCCGACAATGCCGGCTTCTCCCGCCGTGCCGTCATAAATGGTGAAGTCAACATCACCGTTCAGCGCCCCCAAAACCGGGTCAACGACGCTGCCCAGCCCGGTAAGGCGCAGGCCGCCCTCAAAACTGTCAACGGCAAAAAAACCTTCCAGGGTCAGAGTGTTGCTGCTGTCGGCCGGGTCGGTCAGGGTGATGGTTCCGGCAATCCTGGCGGCAATGTAATCACCCTCCACCACCGGTTGTTCCGGGGCATTGCCTTCCAGGTTGGGCCTGGTGGCAAAGATGGTGGCTTCGGCTGCCTGACCGCCGTCCAGCCGGGGCAGAAAGAGGTTGGGGATTTTGATGGTCTGGTCAACGCCGGTGGTGTTGAGCATCAGCTGCACCCGGCCTGCATAGGAAAAATTCGGGATGTTTTCCAGGGTGCTCAAACTGTCATGGTTGTCACCGGCAGTAATGCTGCCGTCGGCATCCAGGGTGAGCATGGTGGCCAGGCCCTGGTCGGCGCCTTCACTGTCATAGACCAGCAGGCCGGCGGCGTGGCCGGTGAGCAGGCCGTCCGCGCCGCCCTCAGCGAAGATGCCCACCTCGGCATCGGCAAAGATGCGCAGCTTGTCGCCGCTGAGGTCAAGCCAGAAAAGGCCGTCCAGGTTCAGCCATTCCAGGTCTGTATTCTGCGGGTCAAGGATGGAAAGCTCGCCGTTGACGAAAATTTGCACCCCGGGATCAAGATCGATTTCCGTGCCGTCCGGCAGGGTGAAGCCATCCTGCGAAGTGCCGGTAGTATTGACCAGCAGGAAGAAATCACCGGTCAAATTGAAACCGCTGCCGTTCAAGGCGGCCATGTTGTCGGCGCTCAGGCCTATCACCCCGTACAGCCCGTTCTCATCGACATTGAGGCTGCCGTCGGAGGCCAGGCCCTCAAGGGCCTCAATCTCGGCCCGGGCCGTGTAGTTGGGGAACATTCCCCCTGCCGGATCAAAGAACTCGGCTTCAAACTCAAAATCAGCATCTTTGACCAGGCCGGGAATGCTTGAGGTGGCGGCAAAGTGGAAGCCGCCGTTGTGCATGACGCCCGGATCAGCAGGCTCCTGGCTGAAGCCCGGCGACCATCCCTTAAGCTCGGTGTTGAAGTCCTCCCTGGCCGGGGCCAGCACCTTTTCGGAGAGGCCGAAGTTGTCACTGAGCCACTGGGCAATGTTTTCAGTGCCCAGTTCAGCCCCGAGAGAAACCAGGGGAAAGGGCATGGACTGGAGCATGGAAAGGTCGATGTTGGGGTCGTCGGCAAGGGTCGTGAGGTCCGGCACCGTTCCACTGATGGACTCCGGCATGATCGGGGAATGGAGAAAGTCGTTGACCATGGCCAGCACGTCGCGGTTTTCATAAACCAGCTCGGCTGTTGATTTCAAGCCCAGAGCCAAAGGCTGGTCGTTGGTGATCCTGATCCCCTGACTGGTGGCCTCGATGGCTGAGGCGCCCAGATCGATGCTGAACAGTTTGGCGTCCACATATCCTTCGAGGAAAATGGCGTCAATCATTCCAGACAGGTTGGTCGAGATGGCGGTGGGATCAAAGGAGACGCGTGAAGGCAGCGCCTCGCCGGTCCGCGGCCCGTCATAGATGCCGTTGCCGATATCGGTGAATTCTTCTCCGGCAGTAAAGACGGTGTCGTGGTTGAGGTCCTGGAACTCTTCCCCCTCGTTCCAGTGGCCGTCTTTATTGGTATCGGTAAAGGGTTCTGGCCTGTCATAGATGCCGTTGCCATTGGCGTCAACGTATTCCTCCCCTTCGTCCCAGACGCCGTTGCCGATATCGGTAAAAGGTTCGCCTTCGTCCCAGACGTTGTTATGATTGAGATCGGTAAACTCTTCCGGATCG
>JAOZRP010000305.1 GCA_029940125.1 bacterium | reverse complement strand
CACACGATGTGCCGCGAGAATGAGCGAGAGCCATGCCGGAACATCCTGATATCCTGATACCCTGATTTGGGTTGCGGGCGTTAAGCCCGCCTTGGCATTATAAGCCAATGAAGAAAAAAGTCAGCGAGTGCCAAAAAGCGCTGAAAACTGCACCGGCTGCCACACGGAAGCTTCTAACCGGGCAGTACTGATGTTTTACTGAAGGCAGACCGCTCAAAAAATCCAGATCATGGCCGGCAGCCAGGTGGTCCAAAAACAGTCAAAAATACTAAGACCGCTTGAATGCCATCGTGATTCAATGGGCTTCCAGCCAGTTCCTGCCCACCCCGATATCCACCAGCAGGGGAACTTCCAGGGAAATAATTTCAGTCATCTCTTGGCGGACCACCTCCCGCAGTGATTCAACCTCATCTGGAACCACCTCGAAGACCAGCTCGTCGTGAACCTGCATGATCATGGTGGACCGCCACCCTTCAGTATTCAACCGGTGGTCCAGGTTGATCATCGCCAGCTTGATCAAATCGGCGGCCGATCCCTGTATCGGGCTGTTGACCGCCATGCGGCGGGCCATCTCCCGGCGATTCGGGTTACGGCTGTTGATTTCAGGCAGGTAACGCCGGCGCCCCAGCATGGTACTGACGTATCCCTGTTCTTCCGCCTCGGCCACCAGTTGATCAAAGTATTCCTTAACCCGGGCATAGGTAGTAAAATAATTGTCTATATATGCCTTGGCCGTCGTCCTGTCAATCTTGAGCTCCCGGGCCAGACCATAGGGACTCATGCCGTAGAGAACGCCAAAATTAACCACCTTTGCCTCCCGGCGCATGTCCGCGGTCACCATCAGCGGCAGGACACCAAAGATCCTGGCCGCGGTCAGGGTATGGATGTCATCCCCCCGTTTAAAGGCGGCCAGCAGTTCCGGGTCCCCTGACAGATGGGCCAGAATCCGCAACTCAATCTGGGAATAGTCAGCCGACAGGAGCAGATTTTCTCCTTCACCGATAAAGGCGCGCCTGATATTCCCTCCTTCCTCTCCCCGGATGGGAATATTCTGCAGGTTGGGATCGCTGGACGAAAGACGGCCGGTCGCGGTTACCGTCTGATTGTAGGAAGTATGAACCCTGCCGGTGTCACGGTTCACCAGCCGGGGGAGGGCGTCAAGATAGGTAGATTTGAGTTTGGCCAGTGAACGATAGGCAAGAATCTTTTCCGGCAGCGGATGCTGCCGGGCCAGTTCTTTCAGGACATCTACATTGGTGGAGGCACCGGTTTTGGTTTTCTTGAGAACCGGCAGGTTCAGGCGGTCGAACAGGACCCCGGCAAGCTGCTTCGGCGAGTTGATATTGAAAGCAACCCCGGCCGTTGCATAAATATCCTCTTCCAGAATCTTGAGTTTCGCTTCATATTCACTGCTCAGCTTCTCCAGGAGATGGACGTCAATCTTGACGCCGGCCATTTCCATCCGCGTGAGAACGCCAACCAGCGGCATTTCCAGTTCATACAGCAATTCTTCAAGACCGGCTTTTTTAATATTTTCATCCAGTTGTTCATGCAGCAGATAGGTCAGGGAAGCATCCTCGCAGGCATACTCGGTGGCTTTTTCCAGGTCAACCTGGTCAAAAGTCACCGCCTGCTGTCCCTTCCCCACCACATCCTTGAACTCTATGGGAGTATGCTGTAGTATTTCCTGGGAGATAGCGGACAGGCTGTGGCTGTGCCGTTCCGGATTCAGGACGTAGGAAGCCACCATCGTATCATACAGCTTGCCGGCAACCGGCATCCCGTGCCGGAGAAGGACAATCAGGTCATACTTGATATTATGGCCCCACTTTTCAAGGCCTGGATCCCGGAGCACCGGCCCCAGCCGGTGGATCAAGTCTTCAAGCTTTACCTGCCGGTCGGCTACGTCCGCCGCGTGTCCGACAGGAACGTAACAGGCTTCCCCCTCGGCCCAGGACAAGGAAACCCCAACCAGCTTCGCTTCCATGGCACTGACAGAGGTGGTTTCCGTATCAAGGGCAAAACCGCCCTTCCCCTGCAGTCGGCTAACGATCTCCTGCAGATGGTCGGCATCCACCACCAATTGGTAGTTTTTGGAGCTGATGGTTTTGCGGGGAGCAATTTTCTGGACCAGGCGATAGAACTCCAGTTCCTGAAAAAGCTCCTGCAGGTGCTGACGCTCCATGTCGCCGCGAACCAGCTCTTCCAGCCGGGCTTCGAGAGGAACTTGATCGTCAAGGGTTACCAGCCTTCTGGACACCCTGGCATCTTCCAGACCGTCCAGCACCTTTTTCCGCACTCCCGGCCGTTTGATTGACTCCGCCCGGGCCAGCAGGTCGTCAAGGGAACCGTATTCCTGCAGCAGGGCCACGGCCGTCTTGGGCCCGATGCCCCTGATGCCGGGAACATTGTCCGACTTGTCTCCGGCCAGGGCCAGCAGATCCAGCAGTCGCTCTCCGGCCACCCCGAATTTCTCTTCAACCTGCGGCCGGGAATATATCTTTCCTTTCAGGGTGTCGTTCATTACCACCCCGTCACCCACCAGGCTCATCAGATCTTTGTCCCCGGAGATGATGACCACTTCATAGCCCTTGGCCCGCGCCTCTTTAACCAGAGTGGCAATCAGATCATCGGCCTCGTAGCCGTCCTTGCATAACACGGGAATTCCCAGGGCCTCGAGCACCTGGACAAAATATGGCAGCTGCTGCACCAGGTCTTCGGGCATCGCCGGACGGTTGGCCTTGTATTCCGGGTAAATTTTGCTTCTCCAGGTGGGACGGCGGGCATCCATGGCCACGACAATGTATTCCGGCTGCTCATCCTCGAGCAGTTTGAGCATCATGGTGGCAAACCCGTAAATAGCATTGGTCGGCTGCCCCTTGCTGGTAACCAGTTCCGGCAGGGCATGGTAGGCCCGATAAATAAATGAACTGCCGTCCACCAGGTAAACTTTTTTCTTTTCCATCCTACGACACCCGGAATGCTTCTGGCATCAACATTGCCAACCGCCCCCGCCTCACTATTTTTCCTTCAGGTTTTACCAGAACGCCAACCCCTGTCAACAGCCATCAGCACCGCCGAAAACCACGAGTTCCAAACTACGTTCCCACTTGCATCAATATCAACGCTGGAAACGTTCGGCAATTAGTACCTTCCAAGTAACTTAACGCTAAATGGTTGATTTTATTAGATCCAGTTTTTTGTTGAACTCGGTCAATTTTATCGGTGAATGTAAGTTACTTCATGATAAACCGCTGCCGCAGGCAGTGTGTGGCGCTTACTCCTGAAAGGCTGTCACTCTTTTCGGTACTCCCTTGAGGGGTGTAAAAAACAAGAAATTGTCGGGAATACATTCAGGATG
>JAOZRP010000304.1 GCA_029940125.1 bacterium | reverse complement strand
TGGTCCATTAGCGCCCCAAACAGGATATGTTCCATCCTCTTGATACTCAGCCGTTTTTAGGCCCTTGCCATTTTTTAGATGAGCAAGTGACCCCAAATCAGTTTCAAGCCATTCATTCCCCATAGCCCAAAACCTCCAGATTCTTCCCTGTTGTGGACTCAAGCTTATTTCCCATGGAAAATTGTGCGTAGAGATCATCAGGGTGTCGAGATTTATTCATCATCCGCCCCCTGTTTGAGTTGTGCCTCGATTTGTTCGATAGTCGGGAGGGATGATTTAAGTTCGTCCGGCAGGGCTTGGGTGAGTTCATATTCCGAAACGCCCATGGGTTTATGAATATCACTGAGAGCATATTCGACAACGACTTTATCTTTTCCCTTGCAGAGCAGAATACCAATGGTCGGCTGGTCGCCTTTGCCGCGTAGCTGCTCATCAACAGCTTTGATATAAAAGTTGAGTTTGCCGGCGTGTTCCGGTTCGAACTCAACCACCTTGAGCTCGATCACAACATAGCAATGCAGGTGGGTATGGTAAAAAAGCAAATCCACAAAAAAGTCACGCTCACCTACTTGCAGGGGAATCTGTTTCCCTAAATACGCAAACCCCGCACCAAGCTCCATAAGAAACCTGGCGATGTGGTCAATCAATTCTTTTTCAAGTTCTTTTTCAGTGTGTTGTTCGGTAAGGGTGAGAAAATCAAAATTGTACGGGTCTTTGATAATCTCACGGGCCAGGTCAGACTGCGGGGCAGGTAGTGTTTGTTTGAAATTGGTAATGGCTTTGCCCTGACGGGCGAATAGATCGCTTTCGATTTGGTGGGTGAGCACGCTGCGCGACCAGTTGTTTTCGATGGTTTTCCGGACGTAAAAGAGAGCCTGTTCGACGGTGTTGCATTTAGAAATAATGGCCAGGTTGTGTCCCCAGGGAATTTGAACTAATTTGGCAACAGGTTGTTGCCATTTTGCCGGCAGAGGCTTTTCGTCCGTTTGTGCAACAGGCTGTTGCACAATTGCATTATCCTGGGAATAAAAGAGATACCACTGTTTGATGGCACGTAAGTTCCTGTATGAAAACCCTTTCATATCAGGAAATTCCGTCATTAAATCCGCGCTCAACTGCTTGAGAAAACCACTACCCCAGACAGTGTCTTTTTGTTTCTGAACGATATCGGCCCCCAGGCTCCAGTAGAACTCCAGCAGTGCGGTATTAACCGCTGTGGCCGCTTTGAGCTGGGCACTTTGAACCCGCCGTTTTATGTCGGTAAGCCAATCGTGGTAATCTTTTGTGGCGACAATGTCACTCCCCATAGCCCAACGCCTCCAGATTCTTCCTAATCGTAGACTCAAGCTGTTTGGATTTGGCAAATTGTGCGTAGAGTTCGGCGGACAGTACCGACATCTTTTCTTCAAAAGGAACACCGTCGTCTTCAATTTCCTCCGCGCCCACATATCGTCCAGGAGTCAAAACGTAGCCGTTTCCTTTGATGTCATCAAGTGAGGCAGATTTCCACCAGCCGGCTTTGTTTTCGTATTTGCCGCCTTCGTTTCGCCATTGGTGGTAAACACCGGCGATGGTATTCAGGTCATCTTCGGAAAGTTCGCGATGAACACGGTCCACCAGCGTTCCCATGCGGCGTGCGTCAATGAAGAGGGTTTCGCCTTGCCGGTTACGGTGGCCACGTTTCTTGTCCGCCTTTTTGGAGCGGGTGACGAACCAGAGGCAAACTGGGATCTGGGTGGTGTAGAAAAGCTGGCCGGGCATCGCCACCATGCAATCGACCATATCGGCTTCGATAATTGCCTGACGGATGGTGCCTTCACTGTTGGTGCTGGTAGACATGGAGCCATTGGCCATGACAAAACCGGCAATCCCTGTCGGGGCCAGATGGTGAATGAAATGCTGTATCCAGGCGTAGTTGGCGTTGTTGGCCGGTGGTACCCCGAACTTCCAGCGCACATCTTCTTTCAGTCGTTGACCGCCCCAGTCGGACATATTGAACGGGGGATTGGCAAGAATGAAATCGGCCTTCAAATCCTTGTGCAGGTCGTTGTGAAAACTGTCGGCCTGATGTGGGCCAAGGTTGGCGTCAATTCCCCGGATGGCCAGGTTCATCTTGGCCAGTTTCCAGGTGGTTGGGTTTGACTCCTGGCCATAAACGGCGATGTCACCTAGGCGGCCACCATGTTCTTCAACAAAACGTTCCGACTGTACGAACATGCCACCCGAACCGCAACAGGGGTCAAAGACGCGGCCTTTGTAAGGCTCGATCATTTTTACCAGCAGCTGCACCACGCATTGCGGGGTGTAGAATTCGCCGCCGCCCTTGCCTTCGGCGGCCGCAAAGCGACCGAGAAAGTATTCATACACCCGCCCCAGGGGATCTTTCACCCCGGATTTCCTGGCCTGTAAATCAACATTGCCGATGATATCGACCAACTCGCCCAGGCGATGCTTGTCAAGCGCCGGGCGAGAGTAGTCTTTGGGCAACACACCCTTGAGGGTTGGGTTTTCCTTTTCGATGGCCGCCATCGCATCGTCGATGATCTTGCCAATGGTTGGCTGCCTGGCCTCGGACTGAATCTTTTGCCAGCGAGCTTCCTTGGGTACCCAAAAAATATTAGCGGCTGCGTATTCATCCCGATCCTCCGGGTCGGTGTAGTCGGTCTCGGCTGTAGCTTTGAGAGCGTCATGCTTGGTCTGGAAGGCATCCGAAATGTATTTGAGAAAAATCAGGCCCAGGGCGACATGCTTGTACTCGCCCGCATCCATGTGGCCGCGCATCTTGTCGGCCATTTCCCATAATTTATTCTCGAAGCCTAGAGTGGCTCCGTTGTTTTTTTTGTTGTCAGCCATGTGCCACCATTTGTTTTTATCAGTTTCTAAAAAGTAGATTTTTCATTTATCGGAATAGCTTTACACCTAGTAGGGCTTAAGAGTCAATTCTTAACCAAAAATAAAACACTTTTAGTAATCCCTTTCCCCATCTGAATATCCTATTCCTCCCCATAATTCAACACCATCTCCGGAGCGTTCCCCGACATGATGGTATGCATGTACTGCTTGGTGGTATTGATATCCGCATGTCGCATCTTTTCCTGGACGTAGCGCAGGTCACCCCCGGTCAGCTGGAGCAGGGTGGAGCCGTATGTGTGTCTGGTGTGGTGGAGGGTCAGATTGGGATCCAAGCCGGCCAGCAGGACGACATCTTTAAATCCTTTGTAAAATAAATTGACATGCAGGGGCTTCTTCCCGCCGAAAACATAAGTTCCTTTCTGTTCCATCTTGACCAGCACTTCGTAAAGCCGGTCGGGGATGTTGACCGTGCTGGCCTCTCCGTTTTTGGGGGTGAATTCTTCTTCACCGTCGATC
>JAOZRP010000030.1 GCA_029940125.1 bacterium | reverse complement strand
GTAAGGTCTTAAGAGGCGATGCCGCAGATAAAGAAATATCTGCGGATCAGAAGAGATTACTGCTGACCAACCCGCAGACGGGCCTGCTGAACAATTTCCCGGTACTCGGGCTCAGTGAAACCCAATCTCTGCAAAGTTTCGTCCAGCGGGATGCCGTGGGCGTCGAATCCTTTTTCCTCATAAACCGCATCCGTCAAGGTCTCGTACCGCCGGCGGCGGTGTTCCTGCAGGATTTTAAGCAGCTCCGCGTCGTCCTGCCCGTTTATTTTGACGTCGGCGTTCTTCTTGAGATCATCGAGATAGTATTCCCGGCGCGAAGCAAACTCATCGACAAAAACCGGGGCCATGGCCCGCAGGGGAATACGATCGTGTTCCCGGGTGCCGAAGCCCTGGCGCAGGTTGATAAGCTTGTGCAGGAGGTAGCAGCGCTCGGATTCGGTCAGCAAATCGTCAAGGGTTTTCTCGGTTCCCATGGTTGAATTGACCAGTTCCAGGTAGCAGTCGACCGTCGGCAGGTTTTTCGCCGGTTCGGCGGTCTCCGCCGCCTCGGGATGGCGGACGTCGATCCAGGGCAGTTTACAGAGCCCGGCAATGTTGAACCAGGTGCGAAAGAGTGGAAACCATTTCAAGGCGGCGGCTTTTTCGGCAAAGCTCGGCATCTCGTTTTTGATCTGGTCAAGGGCAATCAGCCACGATTCATCGTGCTGCGGCCCTTTCAGGGCGAAGCCGTAGCCACCCTGCTGGGCCAGGGATTCCTTGGTGATGTACATGGAAAATTCCAGGCCCTTGGTTTCCATGGCAAACAGGTCAAGCTCCTCCATGATCTGTTCCCTGCCCTTGCCGTTGCGGGCGGCGGCCCGCTCACTGATCCAGCCTTTCATGTGCCTGATGCCCCGGCCGACTTCCCGGGCGAAGGCCCCTTCACCAACCGCCATCATGTGCAGCAGGGCAAAGGTGGTTTCCCGATCATCCCATTTGAGTTCCAGGCCGCCGGTATCCTCCTTGGTCAGGTAGCCTTCCTGATAGGCTTCGATGAGAAAGGCGATGACGACGCCGGTGCTGATCGTGTCCAGGGCGTACTCGTCGCAATACCAGGCATATTCCATGATTGCTCCGATGTCGAAGATGCCCAGGTTGGTAATCGCCGCCGCCGTTTCATATTCGGGGCCGTCGACCGGCACCGTGCGGCCGGCAAAAGGCCCGGTGGTCAGGGTATGAGCTTCACAGCCCTTGGTACAGGCAAGGGTGCAGCCGGCAAAGCAGCCGTCCGGGTATTGCTGATCGAAGATCTTTTCTTCGAAAATTTTGCCGGAAACCTTTTTCTGCCGTTCATCCCGGCCAAATTTATAGTTGTTGACCGGCAGGATGTCATGGTTGTTCATCATATCAAGCAGGCTGGTCGTGCCCTGCCGGGCGAGACGGAGTTCATTGGGATCGACAGTCCGGATAACCTGGCGCAGATTTGTTCCGACGCTGCGCACCCGCTTTTTGTCCGCCGGCTGATTGCCCTGGCGGCGGCTGAGATCGCTTTTGACCACGATGCCCCACAAACCCTTGTCCCGCATAATGGTGCCCATACCGCCGCGTCCGGCCTGCTTGGCCCGACAGCGCCGGCGCTTGGGATCGTAATAAACGCTGTTGACACAACCAAAAAACGTATTCTTGCTGCCAATGCCGGCACTGACAAAGGCAATCGAATTGGGTTTGCTCTCGCCGCGCCACCTCTCTACCAAGTTATCGGCCTCAAGAATGGAGCTGTCGGTTTTCGGCGCTTTCCTGAGGCTGATAACACCCTGTTCGTCATCGATGAAAACAACGACGTCACTTTTTGCCTTGCCGGTAACGGCGATGGCATCGAAGCCGGCATTTTTCACCAGCGGGAAGAAATAACCGCCGACGTTGGAATCGCAGAAAGTTCCGGTGAGGGGAGAGATTGAACCGATGATGAATTTCCCCGTACCGGCAAAGCTGCTTTCACCGCAGAACGGCCCGCCGGCGAAGGCCAGCACATTCTCGGAGCTGTCGTAGCGGGTGGCTGCCGTGGTGCCGTCGTAAACCAGCTTCAGGCAGTAGCCCCGACCGCCGACAAACATCTCCCGGGTTGCCTTGGGAATCTCTTTAACCACCATGGTCCGCTTGCCCAGGTCGACTTCCAGCAGGCGGTCGGTATAGCCTTTGTCGATTTTTGCTTTTTGATAGGTAATTGAGGTTATGGTCATTTTTATTATTCCTTCACCCAGAAAGTCTCGTCACGTTCAGGACCAGCTTTTTTTCGCCATACGTTCACCATCATAACGACAGATGACGGTCTTCTTAATGATGGCCTGATACCACGACTTTCAATTTATGTCTAGATTTGATTGAAATAAGGGCTGGAATAAGACAATTTATTCAGGCTGCCCTGGCAAAGTTTCTTGCCCGGAAAACAGTCAGGTCAAGGCCTTGACACGATGGAGAAAAGATATGTAAAAGTAAAGAAAGCCTCGTTGTCATGACCCGTCGGGACGACCGAGACTGCGCATGAACACGCAACAACGTTAACACGGAAAGGGTAAGGAGATGTATCATGAGGATTTTGAACCTGTACCACACGACCACCGGCAACACGCTCAAGGTGGCGGAAAGAATCAACCAGACCCTGCTGGATTTGGGACATAAGCTGGATGCCGTTCAAACCGGCAGGGAAACCGAAATAGACATCCTGGAATATGATCTGGTTTTTGCCGGCTCCGGGGTCTATGCCTGGCTGCCGGGCAAGCCTATGCAGCAGCTTTTCGAAAAACTGCGGGCCGCATACGCTCAAAATGGTTTGATCAAACCGGCGGCGCCCCGAATCCCCAAAAAAGCGGTTATCTACTGCACCTACGGGGGAGTGCATACCGGAATCAACGAAGCCATCCCCGCCGTCAAATACATGGGGCAGCTTTTTGACCACCTGGGATTTGAGATCTTGGACGAATGGTATGTTGTCGGTGAGTATCAGCCGGAAAAAATTCGGGAAATGAGTCTCAATGGCCGGCTGGGAAACATAACCGGTCGGCCAAACGAAGCCGATCTGCAGGAAGTGGAACAAAAAGTGCGGGGCATCATGAGGGTCTGAATCCGGACATAAAATCCGGTTGTTATTCCTTGAGCTTGATGTGAAGCCGCCCCTCCCGGATGGTAATGGATTCCACCCCGTCGGCAAAGGCTTTCCAGAAGCCCTGATCACTGCCAAATTCCCTGACCAGGTCAACGTTTTTGAGACCGCCGAGCCAGGCGGCGGGCACGGGAACGCCCATGATGCTGACCCCTCTGATTTTCACCACCGGGTGCCGGTCGCGGTAGGCCAGTTCCAGCCCGGCCCTGACCCGCAGCGTTTTGCCGCCGAGGATGGGAAAATCAGGGTCGACCGGCAGCAGGAGCCGGGCACTGACCAGATCATCAGACAAATCAATGGCAACCTTCCGGGCCAGATCGGTATTTTTCGCCAGCAGACCGTTAAGCTCCCGTTCACTCAAGTTAATCTCTCTTGAAGCGCCCTTCTCGCTGTAAGCTTCAGGCTTCAACCGGCCGCCGGGCAACCAATCATTCCTCTGCGGCTTTGTTTCCGATGTTTTTGCCGCCGGCAGAGGCTTGTAGCCAGGGCGTTCAAATTGTTCCAGCTTGTGCTCCAGCCGTTTTTCTTCCTGCTGACTCAGGACCACCGGTTTAAACGGACGGGGGAAGAACCAGGCCCGGGCCGCGAAGATTGTTCCGGCAACGGCAACCACCATTACCAGGATCGCAATGCCGAAAACCTGCAGACCTGAAAAACCTTTTTTGTCAACGTGCCGGCCCATGGGGTTCCCTCCGGGTAAATAGGGTTCTCATAAAAGTCACCCTATAATTAAATCGTCTGGTTGTCAAATCATCGCCAGGACAACGCCTGTCGATCATACCTCCACCATCACGGTTCATCAGCACGCCGCCGAAGAAATAGAAAAAGGGATTGGCTGGATGTACGGGCCAATCCCTTCACTGTTACTGGTCGGGGCGAGAGGATTTGAACCTCCGACCCCCTGCTCCCAAGGCAGGTGCGCTAACCGGGCTGCGCTACGCCCCGACATGATCATCAAAATTTCGTTACCGCCTATAGCATATCAGCGCCGGCCGGCGCAAGGATTATTCCTCGCCAGCCTCTTCCTCTTCAATGCCCAGCTTCTTGATCTGGTAGCGCAACGTTCCCCGATCCATGGACAGCAGTCGGGCGGTTTTAGCCTTGTTCCCTCCGGCGATTTTCATCGCCTCTTCAATCAGATAGCTGGAAAAGGATTTCACCAGACCATTGAAGTCAACCCCCTGGCGGATATCATATTCCCGGGGCAGAAACAGCCCGTATTTTCCCTTTTCCCGGCTGGAGGAAATAACCTCCAGCGGCAGATGCTCCTCGGTAATGATCTCATCATCTTCAAGGATCATGATTCTTTCGATGGTATTCTTGAGTTCCCGGATATTTCCCGGCCAGCGGTACTGCTGCAGCAGGGAAAGCGCTCCCGGGCTCACGCCCTTGACCTGGCGATTCAATTTGCCGTTGAAGTGGTCAATAAAATATTTGACCAGCACCTCAATATCCTGCTTCCGCTCCCGCAGCGGCGGAATGGTAATGTTGATTACCTTCAGCCGGTAATAAAGGTCTTCACGAAACGTACCCTTTTCAATCAGCTTCTCCAGCATCTGGTTGGTGGCGGAAACAAAACGCACGTTAATATTGATATCCGAAATGCTGCCTAAACGACGAAAGCGGCTTTCTTCCAGCACCCGCAGCAGCTTGGCCTGCAGCGATGGAGCCATGTCCCCGATTTCATCCAGGAACACCGTTCCGCCCTCGGCCTTTTCCAACAGGCCGTGCTTGCGGCTCTTGGCATCGGTAAAAGCCCCCCGCTCATAGCCAAACAGCTCGCTTTCCAGCAGGTTCCCGGGAATGGAAGCGCAGTTGATGCTGACAAAGGGCTTGGCCGCCCGGGCGCTCAGATAATGCAGGGATTTGGCAATCAACTCCTTGCCGGTACCGCTTTCTCCCTGGATCAGCACTGAAACATCAGGATTGGCGGCCACTTTTTTTACCATTTCAAAGGTTTTGATCATCAAAGGATCAACGGCTATCATGTTGTTGATATTATATTTTTTCGCCTGGGTCTTGATAATCTGCCGCACTTCCCTTTTCAGCCGGCCCGCCTCCAGGGCCAGCTTGATAATCAGCAGGATTTCCTTGGATTTGAATGGCTTGTTGATATAGTCATAGGCTCCGTGCCGCATGGCCTGCACGGCCGAATCCACGGAACCATAAGCGGTCATCATGATACACATGGGTCCCTGTTCCGGATCCGTCGTTTTAAAAATCTTCAGCAGTTCAATGCCGCTGCAGTCCGGCAGCCGGAGGTCAATCAAGGCCAGGTCATAGGTATGATGCATAAAAAGCTGCTTGGCCTGATCTCCGTCGGCGGCCAGGTCCACCTGATAGCCAGCCCCGGTTAATAAATGAGACAGAGATTCACGAATTAATTTTTCATCATCAATAATAAGTATTCGATTTGACATTGTCCTGACTCCGCTCATCTTTTCCAGTTTCAGCAACCGGGAGAAAAACCGCAAATCGGCTGCCCTTGCCCGGCTCGCTTTCTACATCAATCCAGCCTTCGTGCTCTTTAATGATATTGTGAACTATGGACAATCCCAGTCCGGTACCCTGATTTCTGGTGGTATAAAAGGGATCGAAAATCCGTTCCTTGATCTCTTCGTTCATACCGATCCCACTGTCAACGACGGCAATTTCCACCCAGTCTTTTTCCGCTCCGGCTGGATTCTGCCCCGACTGAAATTGAGACGCCACCTGACTGGAGCTTTTGGCCTTTACTTTAATGACAATGGTTCCCGCTCCGGGAATCGCTTCCAGGGCGTTTAAAGTCAGGTTGATCAACACCTGCCGGAGCTTCTCTCCATCCCCCCTGATTGGCGGCAGATCGTAGTCCATTTCCAGGGAGGCCATCACCTGGCTCCGTCTGCACTGTTCCTGAAACGGCGGAAACCACTGCTGCAGCAGGGGTTCAAGAGCAATTATTTTCATCTCAAACGTTCCGGTGCGGGAAAATTCCAGCAGGGAGGAAACAATCATTTCCAGGCGGTCAAGCTCCCGGGAAACACCGTCAACCAGGGAAACCGTCTGCTGATTGTCAGCCACCACTTCCTTGATGATGTCAAGGGAGATATTCATCCCGGTAAGAGGATTGCGGATCTCGTGGGCGATGCCGGCCGCCAGCTGGCCGATGGAAGCCAGGCGCTTCATCCGTTCAACCTCCCGGTCCATCTTTTTCCTTTCCGTCTGATCCTGGATCATGATCAGGATTTCATGCTGCCTGGACCAGTCGCGATGAAGGGAGGTAATCGACACAAACAGGTTTTTTCCCCTGTTCATCGAGACATTGCGCACCACCTCCAGCTGGACCATGGAGCGCTGTCCCTTCACCACCGCCGTCAAACCCTGGCGAAAGGAAAAGTCGTCAATAATCTCACAAATTGGACGGTGGAGAAGATCACCATCGTCACTAAACAGCTTTCTTGCCTGGTGATTGCAGGACGTAATCATCATCGCACTGTCAACGGTAATAATACCATTGGGCGTGCTGCGCAGGATGCTCTCGCGAAAATCGCGCTCTTCCTGCAGATGCTGATAAAAAGTAATATTTTCAATTGCTTTGGTTGCCTGGGCGGCAAAGATATCAATAATGTCAACATTGACCCCGGCCAGGGAGGTGTTCACCTGGTACAATAACTTGAGCATGCCTTTGATCTCGCTGCCGCCGGCCAGCGGCACCGAAAGAACGCCCACCTGCCGGTCGTCGGACTTCCCCGGCATGGGCAGCAGCTTGTACGAGGTTTGACTGCCGTTTTCCACTTCTTCCCCTTGACCGGCAAGGTCAAGGGCGTCTGCTTCCTGCTTCTGGCAGCCGTCCACCGCCACGGTAACCAGGTCAACCTCGCCAAAATTCAGTTTGAGCCAGCACCCCTGGCTCTTCCCCAAAAGGTTTGCTTCCTTGACAATCAAATGGTACAGAGAATCCAGGTCCCGCGGCTCATTCATGGACCGGGAAATCTTCTGCAGCATGGTCAACTCGTTGATCTTCTGGCGATTGCTTTCCAGCAGCCGCAGGTTCTCCACCACGATGCCGATCTGGTTGCAAAAAATCTCCAGGATCTCGATGTCATCGCGGTCGATATCCCACTGCCGGTGGCTGCGATCAACCAGCATGGTCCCGATGACCCCCTGCTTGGTGATAATCGGCAGCAGCACGCAGCTGGTTCTTTTCAGGACTTTATTGCGCTTGTGATCAATGGGAGTATAGAAAGGGTGGTCACATCCTGATTTTATCGTGATAATTTCACCGGTTTTCACCACCCTGGTTTCTACACATTGATCAGCATACAGATCATATTTTATTCCTTTGATGTTGACCTGACAGCCAACATTAATAACGCCTTCAAGTATTGACGTTCCAAATTTCAGCAAATACAAGGCAACCCGATCATACTGCAGGCCATTGATGATCGTTTCCAGCACCGTCCGGATCAAATCCTCACGGCCGTCGCTGACCGAGCTGAGCCGGCTGATCTGGTAGAGGGCGGCCAGGACTTCCTTGGTCTGGTAAATGGATGATTTTGGTGATTGAGAAAGTTGAGACATCTATCCCGGTAAAATAAGAGAGGGGGCATGGCAATGCCCCCTGATTAAAAGAATGAAAACTGTCGGAATATGAAACAACCAATCAACCAGCTACCGCCTTTTTTCCCAACTCAAAAGCTTTCAGGTTCAAATCAACCAGCTTTGCCGGCAGAATTTCACGCAGCTGCGCAGCCCACAGGGCGTCGTCAAAAGGCAGGAAAGATGAAATCGCCCCTACCATAACCGTATTGGCCGATTTAACATTTCCAGCCTGTTTTGCCAATCCCAAACCATCAATGGCAATGACATCCCTGGCATAGTCCTTGATGGTTGTTTCAATCCCTTCAGGATAGGTCGCCACCCCGGAAGCAACCGTACTGGGGTTAATGCG
Organism: bacterium; assembly: GCA_029940125.1. Lineage (GTDB taxonomy): Bacteria > Desulfobacterota > Anaeroferrophillalia > Anaeroferrophillales > Anaeroferrophillaceae > DQWO01. The sequence goes on along the minus strand of JAOZRP010000030.1, from coordinate 4,605 downwards.
CATGGTATTATAAAGTATTTTGCCGTCCGAGGCAACACAATGGGCGTTGCGCAGTGCTTCCAGGCGTTCAAAACCCAGCACAAAGTCAGCCGCACCGTCGTCGATAGTGGGGGAATAGACCTTGTCGCCAAACCGCACATGGCTGGTAACACTCCCGCCCCGCTGCGACATCCCGTGCACTTCACTCTGTTTAACATCCAGACCGGCCGCCATGGCCACCCTGGTTAAAATCTGGCTGGCCAGCAACACGCCCTGCCCGCCAACTCCCGCAAGTAAAATATTTATGGTTTTCATGTACTATCCTCCGTGGACTTCTAGGAAATGGCGTCAAATTTACAAACCTGGGCACAAACCGTACAACCGACACAAAGATTGGGATCAATCTCCACGTATGATTTTTCCTCGGTTTCAACCAAGCCAAGGGCATTGCAGCTTACCTGGAGACAGCGCTTGCAGCCGGTACATTTCTCCACATCAACTTTAAGCGCCGGCTTGCTGATCCGGTAGCGCAGGACGCAGGGAGCCTGCACCACAATGACCGAAAGTTCAGGCTTGGCCAGCTCGGCCCGCAGGGTATCTTCAATATCCTTCAAGTTGTAAGGATCAAGGGAAACCACCTCGGAGATACCGAATGACTTGGCCATGGCCGGGATGTCGGCCGCAATGGTGTCCTCCCCGGAGATGGTCTTGCCAGTCCCGGGATTTTCCTGGCCGCCGGTCATGCCGGTAGTCCGGTTGTCAAGAATCATTACCACCGAAACCCCTTTGTTGTACACGGAATTCAGCAGCCCGGTCATCCCCGAATGGAAAAAGGTGGAGTCGCCGATTACCGCCACCGTCTTCTGGGTCAAGTCATCCCCGGGGTCAATCACATGGGACATGCCGTGGGCCATGCCGATGCTGGCCCCCATGCAGACACAGGAATGCAGGGCCTGGATGGGCGGCAGGGCTCCCAGGGTGTAACAACCGATGTCACCGGAAACAAAAACCTTCAGCTTCTTCAGGATGGTAAAGATTCCCCGATGGGAGCAGCCGGGACAAAATGCCGGCGGGCGGGCGGGCAGGCCTTCGGCGGCCGGCTGAAGAGACAGCCGGGATCCGGCAACCTTTTCCCGAATCAACTGGGGACTGAACTCACCGCAGATGGAGAACAAATCTTTGCCATGGGCAACGTCAACGCCCATCAAGCGAATTTGTTCCTCGAAAAACGGATCAAGCTCTTCAATCACGTATATCTGATCCACCCGGCTGGCAAAATCCTTAATCAATTGAGCCGGCAGCGGATAGGTCATCCCCAGCTTCAGCACCGAGGCCTCCGGCAAGGCTTCCTTCACATACTGGTAGGTGATGCCATTGGTAATTACCCCGATCTTGGTATCCGCCATTTCCACCCGGTTGAAAGGACAATCCTCGGCATAGGCAGCCAATTTCTTAATCCGCTCCTCAATCAGGGGATGCTTCTGGCGGGCAAATCCCGGCAGCATGGTATATTTGGGCACATTCTTTTCCAACTGCGGCTTGCGGTCCGATACCTTTCGCTCCGCCAGGCTTACCAAGCTCTTGGAATGGGAAACCCGGGTGGTGGTCCGGTACAGCACCGGGGTATCGAACTTTTCGCTGAGTTCAAGGGCCAGGGCCACAAAATCCTTGGCTTCCTGGCTGTCGCTGGGCTCAATAACCGGAATCTTGGCAAACTTGCCGTAATTCCGGTTGTCCTGCTCATTCTGGGAGCTGTGCATGGCCGGGTCGTCAGCGGTCACCAGAACCAAACCACCACCAACTCCGGTATAAGACAGAGTAAAAAGTGGATCCGCGGCTACATTGACCCCCACGTGCTTCATGGCCACCAGGGTGCGGGCCCCGGCTATTGAACTGCCGACCCCCACTTCCATGGCTACCTTCTCATTGGGAGCCCACTCGCTGTAAATATCCTCGTACTGCGAAACATTTTCCAGAATCTCCGTTGACGGGGTCCCCGGATAGGCGGATGCCAGCAGCACACCCGCTTCGTAAGCCCCCCTGGCAATGGCTTCATTACCTGATAAAATTACACGTTCCGGCATTTTGTACCTCGTATCCTCATTTCGGTTATCAATTTACCCGCCTGATGCTGTTTTCGCGGCGGGGCGGACTACCTATACTGCTGCGGCAAGCACATGGAACAAGATCAGTCTACCTTGAGCACCAACGCCGCCGCCGTGTCGCCGGCGGCGCAGCCGGCAAACAGGCCATACCCGCCGCCGTTCAACTTCAACTCTTCGATCATCTCAATAATGCAGCGCCCGGCGGTGGGACCCTGGGGATGGCCAAAAATCAGCGAACTGCCATAGTTGTTGAACTTGAGGGCATCGATGCCCAGCTGTTTGGCCAGATAGAGATCATTGACCGCAAACGGGTTGTGCGTTTTAAGCGCCTTCACGTCCTGGATGGTAATCCCAGCCTTGGCCAGCGCCCGCTCTGCCGCCGGTACGACCGCGGCAGCCATATATCCTTTCTTCTCCCGGGAGAAGCCATAGGAAATCACCTGAATTTGAACGTTTTTGTCGCTGCTGAGTTCCCGGGCCGTTTCCTGGTCGGTAACCATCAGGCCGCAGTTGCCGTCGGCCGGATGAGTCTGGGCCCCGAAGGTATGCACTCCACCAGACAGCACCGGCTTCAGGGACGCCAGGCCGTCGGCCGTACTGGGCATGATGCCCTCATCCTCGGCAAACATAATGCTTTTCTTTTTACTGATCCGAACTTCCAGTGGAAACATGTAGCGCTGCTGGAAGGCCCGATCATCGGCCAGGGCATCCGTATACTGTTCATAACGGCGCAGAGCCAGTTCGTCGCACTCTTCCCTGGTAACCCCGGCTTCCTTGGCAACATTCTCCGCCGTTTCAATCATAGCATTTTTCGCCCAGGGATCGTAGCCAAAGTTGTCCATCAGCCAGTTTTCCGACTCCACCTGCCCCCCCGGGCCATTGGGATTGGGCCAGACCAGGTGCGGGCCGTTGGAACAACGGTCGGCCATCAGGGTAAAGGCCTTCTGATATTCGCCCTGTTCAACACCCATGGCCGCCTGGTAGATGCAGGTGGTGGAAGTAGAACAGGCCTGGCTGATGATGCAGCCGGGAATTCGATCGGCACCCATCATCGCCGCCGCCCAGGGGCTGGCATAAAAGCCATAGTGCTGGGGAATGGTAAAACCAAAAAAGAGATACTCAAACATACCCGCATCCAGTTTTTTGTCCGCCAGCCATCTCTTGGCCGTTGTCGCCGCCAGCACAATAGCATTTTCATTGGCCAGGGTGCCCTGCCACCGGGCAAATGGGGAGGAAAAATAGCCGCCATCCGGAATAAAAGCCTTCGTAAACATAATCAAACCTCTTTTCAATAAAAATTATAAGTTATACATCTGCAAAAAAAACCTTTTGACAACAGCCAGAGTTCCTACTTCCCGGCTTCCATATCCCAGAGCATTTTCTGCTCCCGGGCTTTTACCAGGCTGGTCATGGCCCGGTTGTAAGGCGTTGGAATGCCGTGCTTTTCACCCAGCCGGACGATCTCGGCATTCAAGGTGTCAATTTCCGTCCTCCGGTTGGCCTCTACATCCTGGAGCATGGAAATTTTATTGTCCTTGACGCCCGGCAGGGTCACGTTGAGCACAAAACCGGCCGGATCGTTCAACTCTTCAAAATCCAGCCCTTCCGCCCTGGCCACCAGGGCCACTTCCTCGGCCAGCCGAGCGATCAAGTCGCGGATCGGCTCGCAGGCCAGCATCTGGTTGCCAGTAAAACCGGTAATCGCTGCGACGCAGTTGTTGGATACATTGGCAATCAGCTTCCGCCAGATGGGCACCTGCACATTGCCGGTGATGATCTGGGCCTGAATGCCCGCCGATTCAAACATGGCGGCAATCTTTTCCAGGCCGGGATCCTGCTGGCCGTCATAGCGACCAAAGGAAACACCGCCGTGTCCACCGTTGAATTTGATCTTGTTGAGATCAAGGGGCATGGAGCTTAAAGCCGTTACCCCGCCGATAACCTGCGCGGCTGGAACATGCTCAGCTATGCGGCGCAGGTTCCCCAGGCCGTTCTGAACCGACAAAACATAGGTCTTGGGACCCACCAGGGGCACAATGCTTTTGGCTGCCGATTCCGTATGATAGCCCTTGACGGAGATTTGAATCAGGTCCAGGTCGCCGATGGTGCTGATGTCATCGGTAATCTTCAGCCGGAAATGCTTTTCACTGCCGTCGGGCATAATCATATGAAGGCCGTCGGCGGCGATCTTCTCCACCCGGCGGCGATCAATTTCAATCATCGTAACATCGACACCGGCAGCCGTCAAGAGGGCTCCGAAGGTGGCTCCCAGGCCACCGGCGCCAACAATGGCAACTTTCATTTTTCCTCCTTTAAGAGTTCCGAAACAGAAGCACTGTCCACAACGTTGAATATTACTCCTAAATCAAGCTGTCAGCCTTTAGCAGTTAGCTGTTAGTGCCTTACTCCTGAAAGGCTGTCACTCTTTTCAGTACCCCCTTGAGGGGTACAAAAAACAAGAAATTGTCGGGGATATTTAAGGATGTTCGGGCATGGCTCATAGCGGTTTTGGCCGCCGAAC
>JAOZRP010000303.1 GCA_029940125.1 bacterium | reverse complement strand
ACGGTCAGCGTCAGTATTGCCAATGCCGATGCCAGTCATGTGGGCCGGTTGGCAACGACAGAAACTGCGGCAGATGCAGGTACAAATCTTGATGCTTTGGTTGCAGGTGATATTACCGTTACCGATACTCCAGCAGCTAATTTATGGACCGGACCGGGAACCAACGGTGTTGTCCTGAATGGCATTGACCTCAGCGGTTACCTGAGCGCCCAAGGCGGTGACCAGCTTTCCGCCAAAGGTCTAGCCGCCAGCATCAATGCAATTAGCGACACCACCGGGGTAACAGCCACCGCCACTACCGAATGGGTGGGAGACGCTTCCGTCGTTGCAACATCTGTTGGTGTTGGAGGTGTGATTATCAACGGGGTTGATATTGGCGCCGTCACCGTTGAAACGAATGATGCTTCTGGCGCTCTGGTCGCCGCCATCAACGCCCAAACGGGAACTACCGGGGTATCCGCGGCAACCGATGCCAGCGGTGTTTTGACCCTGACCGCCGCCGATGGCCGTAACATTGCTCTTTCAGGCTCCCAGCTTTCAGTTCTGGATGGGGATTCTAACAACGACAATTCTTCAATAGTAGGAATAACGGTTTCCGGTGGTTCAAGTAACGCCGATAGCTTTGTTCTCGATGGCGCACTGATTACATTTGACAACTCTGGAACAGCAACAGCGGCGGCGGCAGACCTTTTAGATAAGTTGCAAACCGCTCAAACTAATGGATTTATCAGCAGTAATTATGCTTTCACATTGGAAGCTGGTGCAGGTGTATCCTTAACCCGTACTGATGGGCAAGACATCAACCTTGTCAATGATACTGATTTAGGAAGCGGAGGCTCATCAGCTATATTAATTGACTATGCTTTAAGTGATGCAACAGACGTTGACAGCGGCACCGATAGCGATAATGCGGTTGTTTACAACAACTCTGCCCACGGTCAAGTTACCATGACTTCCAGTGGTAGTATCAGTATTTCCTCCGCGGACGCTGATGGCACAACGCTGGCGGCCTTTGGTCTGACAGCTGCCTCAACAGCCGCCACCGGCGGCATCATCGATGCCGACGTTACCAGTTTCTCGGCGGCCCAGATCACTGTTCAGCGGGCTGACTCGGCTTTGACCGCTCTGGACACCATTCGTTCCCAGCTGGGTTCGGCCCAGAATCAGGTTGAGTCGACCCTGCGCAACATTACGGTCACCCAGGTAAACGTGACCGCGGCGGAATCGACCATCCGCGACGTGGACTTCGCGGCGGAAAGCGCGTCTTTCGCCAAATTCCAGGTTCTGGCCCAGAGCGGCTCCTTCGCCATGGCCCAGGCCAATGCCAGCCTGCAGAACGTTCTCAGACTGCTGCAGTAAATTCATCTTATCCCTTGTCAGTCGGCGGGAAGGATTCCCTTCCCGCCGGCTTGACGATTCCCTGGCAATGCGCTAGGGTATGATAGAAGGAGGAACATCATGGAAATTGCCATGTTGCAGACCAATAAAGCGGTCGCTGAACTGGCAACCCCCATTGATCTCCCAGTCAGTGATTCTCAAGTTCAAACCCGTCCCCGCCTGGTCAAAACCGGCGGACAGGAAAAACAGCAGGAGACGGGAAAAACCCTGTCGCCGGAACAGCTGAAAGAGCAGGTAAAAGAAACCACCGATTCCCTTAATGAAATGTCTTCTCTACTCAAATACGGCATCAAGTTTGCCTACGACGACAAAGTTAGCGAAATGCTGGTCAACGTCATTGAGAAGGAGACCAACCGGGTCATTCGCCAGATTCCTTCCAAGGAAATTCTGGCCATGCGGGCCAGAATGGCCGAGATGGTTGGGCTGCTGGTCGATCAGGAAGCGTAATGAACAGAAGGCAGGAGTCAGGAGTCAGAAGACAGGATAGAGGTGGAGTGTCATGGCTGGAAGTATAACAACGCTGGGCTTGGGATCCGGGCTGGACCTGAACAACATTCTTGAGAAGCTCAAGGCTGTGGATCAGCTGCCGATTCTTAACAAACAGGCCAAACAGGTGGAATATAAAAGCCAGCTGACCGAATTTGATGAGGTCAATACCAAATTGCTGGCTGTAAAAACCGCCGCTTTGAGCCTGTCCCTCAATGATACCTTTGACTCTAAATCCATTACCAGCAGCAATGAAAGCGTTTTAACCGCCACCGGCAACAGCTCCGCCGTGGCCGGCAGCTACGATTTGACCGTTACGGCTTTGGCCAGGAAAAACAGCTGGCAGTCATCCGGCGTCGAAGGTCGGGACAGCAGCATTGCCGCCACCGCCGGCGATTTCAGCTACACCATTGACGGCCGGCAGACCACGGTGGCGGTCACCGCCAACATGACCCTGGAACAGTTGATGAACGCCATCAACGACGACGAAGACAATCCGGGGGTCACGGCTTCGATCATGGATGACGGCAGCGGCGGCACCAGTGCTTTTCACCTGGTGCTGGTCAGCAAGGAAACCGGGGAAGACAATGCCGTCACCATTGACACCAACAATACTGATTTGACTTTCAATGAAATTCAGGCGGCCGGCACCCTCAACGCCCAATTCACCCTCAACGGCATCAGCTACCAGCGGAACAGCAATACCGTTGACGACGCCATTGCCGGCATCACCCTTGATCTGGTGGGAGAGGGCTCCAGCGTTGTCAAAGTCAGCAGCGACACCTCGAGTATTGCCGATAAAATCACCGCCCTGGTCGATGCCTACAACGAGGCGATGACGGAAATCACCACCAATGCCGCCTACAATGAAGACACCGAGGAAAGCGGACTGTTGAATGGATTGTCATCATTCACCAGCATCAAGGGACAATTGAATGCTGTCCTTTTTGGAACCATCAGCGGTTTGTCGGGCGAGTATGATTCATTGGTGGATTTGGGACTTGAATATAACCGCGATGGTACTATCAGCATCGATGAAACGGTCATGAACAACGCCTTGGCCGAGCATCCGGACAGTGTCAAGGAATTGTTTGTCGGCAGCAGTGACGGATCAATTGAGGGGCTGGCGGACCGCCTTGACAATCAGCTGGGATTTTTGACCAATTACAATGGTCTGATTGACAACGAAAAATCCCGGGTGCAGTCATCCATTGACCGGCTGGATGACCAGATTGATGCGGCCCAGAAGCGCCTTGACGCCAAATATGAAACCATGGCCAAGACTTTTGCCGAGCTGGACAAGTTCATGAGCAATATGGAAGCCCAGGGCAACGCCCTGCAGCTGCAAATTGACAGTTTGAACAACCTGTTTTACAAAAAATAACCTGTCTGCGTATAATAATAAAGGAATATTTATATGTCACCTCAAGATCGCTACAACCAGTACCGTCAAATGGATGTTGCCGCCAACAGCGACCCGAAGAAGCTGATCCTC
>JAOZRP010000302.1 GCA_029940125.1 bacterium | reverse complement strand
GCCCGAACATCCTTAAGTATTCCCGACAATTTCTTGTTTTTTGCACCCCTCAAGGAGGTACTGAAAAGAGTGACAGCATTTCAGGCGTAAGGCACTAATAGCTTGATTTAGGCAATAACTATCTCAAGCCCGCACCAGATAGACGCTGCAGGGCGCTTTATTCATTACTTCCGTAGAAACGCTGCCCAACAGGCTCCTGACCACTCTGCCCTTGCCGGTGCTGCCAATCACGATAACATCCGCGTCTATTTCCTTGGCCAGCCGGATAATGCTTTCCGCCGGCGGCCCGGGGACCACCCGGGTTTCCAGATCAACCCCGTTTTCCGCCGCCAGTTTCCTGGCCACCAGAAAAACCTGGTCGATAATTTCCTCCCAGCGGCTGTCCTCTTCACCACCCACCGGCCCGGTGGAAGGGGGAAACATATCCAGGTAATCGTCGGAATGGACCACCTTGGCAAAAACCGCGTAGACCTTGTTGGGGAAAGCGCCCTTGGAACAACCGGCCATCCAAATAGCTTCATACACCGCCTTGTCGGAAACCGCGGAACCGTCAACCGCCACCAGAATCTTTTTGCGATAATTCAACATCTCCCAACCTCCCTATCGCCGTTGTGGTTCCAAAACATGCTATTCTTCATGTTCGGCCAGCTGGACATACGCAAAAATTACCAGGATGGAGCAAAGCCAACCAACAATCAGGTAAAGGAAAAAGATCGGATAGCCAAACACCTGATAATCTTTGTTAAAAATATGGATAATCGGATAGTTAATCAGAAAAAAACCAAGGATGAAAAAAATCACCCACCACTCTTTTTTATACAATATCCGCCTGTTTTTCTCTTTCATTTTCAATCTTCCCGCTATAAACCATCAACCAAGATTTCCGCCAACCTGTTATTGCCTGTTACTGCCTGGCTTCCATCTGGAAACCACCGTTTTCGGATAAACTGAAAGCCGACTGCTGATCGCTGACAGCGCTCAGCTCAAGCCAAGCGACTATTCTTCCGTCTTGTCAAAATAGGCAAAATCATCAGCCCCATCGATCTCGCTGGCCATCAGGTCGTCAAAACGCTGGTCGAGATTTTTAAAAGCCGTGAACTGGTGCAGGAATCTCAGACGCACCATGCCCACCGGCCCGTTGCGCTGCTTGCCCACGATGATTTCCGCAATCCCCTTGTTGTCAGGGTTGTCCTTGTCATATACCTCGTCCCGGTAGACAAAGAGAATGACGTCGGCATCCTGTTCGATGGCTCCCGACTCCCGCAAATCGGCCAGCTGGGGCCGCTTGTCCTGCCGGCTTTCCACTCCCCGGTTCAGCTGGGACAGGGCAATAACCGGTACGTTCAACTCCTTGGCCAGGGCCTTCAGCGACCGGGAAATTTCCGATATCTCCCGCTCCCGACTGTCCATGTTCTTGTGCCCGCGCATCAGCTGGAGGTAGTCAACGATGATTAAACCCAGATTCTGCTCCGCCTTCAGCCGCCGGGCCTTGGCCCGCATTTCCAGGACCGTCATCGCCGGGGTGTCATCGATAAAAATGGGAGCTTCCGACAAAATCCCGGCGCCCCGCGTCAATTTCGGCCAGTCAGTGCGGGCCAGGAAGCCGCTTCTCAGTTTATGGGCATCAACCTCGGCTTCGGAACAGAGCATCCTGATTACCAGCTGCTCCTTGGACATTTCCAGGGAAAAAATCGCCACCGGCCTGCCGCCGGAAATTGCCGCGTACTGGGCGATGTTAAGGGCGAAGGCGGTTTTGCCCATGCTTGGCCGGCCGGCAATGATAATCAGGTCGGAATTCTGGAAGCCGGTGGTCATTTTATCCAGATCGGTAAAACCCGACGGCACCCCGGCAATCAGATCCGGACTTTCATACAGCCTCTCGATGGCCCTGAAGCTGTCCTTGACAATGGTTTCAATGGGGGAAAAGGAAGGATTGACCCGCTTCTCAGCCACCTCAAAGATGGTTTTCTCGGCTGAATCAACCAGTTCGTCGACATCATCAATATCATGGTAGCAGCGGCCGACGATGGACGTGGCCGCGTCGATCATCTGGCGCAGGATGGATTTTTCCTTGATTATCCTGGCATAGGAGATAATGTTGGCAGCGGTGGGAATGCTGTCAACCAGCATGGCCAGGTAGGTAATGCCGCCCACCTGTTCCAGCTGCTCCCTGACCCGCAGGATCTCGGTAACCGTCACCAGGTCAATGGCCTCGCCCTTCAGCGACAGATCAACCATGGCCAGGAAAATCTTCCGGTTGGCCTCCCGGTAGAAATCAGTGGCGCTCAGGATGTCCATGACCTTGTTGATGGCCATATTATCGAGCATTATCCCTCCCAACACCGCCTGTTCGGCCATGATGTTCTGGGGAGGAAGCTTGGGGGACAAGGTTTTTTCAGCGGTTTCCCGGGTCATCCATCACGTCCTCAAAAAGCACCGGACAAAACGAAAACAGAGTGCTATTTATCTACATGTTATTAAAAGGTTTTTATTCAGCAGAACTCAAATGGAGAGTGTTTCTCATTATCTTGAAAGCTTAGCATATCAAGATGAAATTGTCAAAGAAGATGGCTTCTCAAAAGGCTGCTTTTTTGTAATTCGGAAACAAAAAAACCGGGAAGCCTCAGCTCAGCTTCCCGGTAAAAAAACATCTTTTTGCCAACCGTGAACCGGACTGGTTTACAACTCCTGTTCATCGACGGCTTCAGCCGGACTTTCATCTTCAACCTCGGCAACCGCTTCCTCCACCGGGACGGACTCAGACTCGGCCGCTTCCTGTTCGGCCAGCAGCGCCTGGCTTTCCTGGTCGCCGGCAACCTGAACCGTAATTTCAGCCGCGATTCCCGGCTGAATGGCCACCACCGCGACATAGCTGCCCACCGCCTTGATCGGCTCCGGCACATCAATCTTGCGCCGGTCCACCTCAATCCCTTTTTCCAGCAGGGCGTCAGCGATGTCCTTGTTGGTTACGGAACCGAAAAGCTTGCCCTTTTCACCAACCTTGCGCTCGAAATCCAGTGAAATTGACTCAATCCTCGCCTTCAGCTCCTCGCCCTTGGCCTGCAGACGCAAACGCTTTTTCTCCAGCACCCGCTGGTGGTGCTTCTGATATTTCACGTTGCCTTCATTGGCTTCGATGGCCAACCCGGTGGGAATCAGGTAATTCCTGGCATAACCATTGGCAACGGAAACCAGGTCTCCAACATTGCCAAGTCTGTCTACCGGTTCCTGTAAAATAACCTTCATTGTTCATATCCTCCAAAATGATAAAATCACAACCCTTTAAAAAATCAACGATACCATCTGGCCGCAAGCCGACGGCGCCTAATCCTTAACCTGCCGGGCAAACTTGCGAAAATCCGCCCACAAGTCAAACAAA
>JAOZRP010000301.1 GCA_029940125.1 bacterium | reverse complement strand
GTAGAGCATGGACTGCGGGTTGAGGTTGTGTTTTGACAGCTCCTGGTAGATTTCGTTGATCCGGTCAAGGGATAGCTGGATGTCGGACTCAATGTCAGCAAAGCTGGATTTAATCAGTTCTATTACTTTGCTCAAGTTGTTAGCCGATTTGTTTTTGGTCAGGTTGCGCATGGATTCGATCAGGGATTTGTAGTAGCTGCTCTGTTTTTCAATGGCCGCTATTTTCATTCCTTCTTCGACTATCTTGTCGGTAATGTCCTGCCGGTATTTGACGTCGTTGCCCTGGGTAGTCATTTCCATCAGGCGGTCCAGGAAGGAGTCGCCAAACTGGGGGATGTAGGTGGGGATGTTGGGGCTGCCGGCCTTGCCCGTCTGGCCGTTGCTGTTCCCCGCCGCGCCGAAATTCGGCATGGGCATGGCATTGGCGACCATCTTTTTTTCCATGTACGACTTCAGTGAAGTGCGCAGGATGCTCATCCGTTCGTCCGTTTCCTTGCGGTCCAGGGTCAGTTTGAACAGCTGGTTTTCAAGGTATAAGATTGCCAAATCCGGGTTTTTGGACAGGCCGGTTGAACGGATCAGGCCCACCAGGGGTTCCAATTTGAAGCGGAGGGTGTCCTCCAGGTTTGAGCTGATTTCCGCCAGGGAGATGCGCTCCCTGCCCACCCGGGCCACCTGGGCGCCAGGCAGTTTACCGATGGTTTTGATGTTGTCAAGAATTCTTTTAATTTTTGCCCGCAGGATGTCAATGGAAATAATGTAGTCTTCCGATTCCAGCATGCCCTTTTGGATGATGTTGCGGGAGTAGACCGGGATGCGGTATTTAAACGCCCCCTTGCGCTGGTCGGCTTCCGTCGCCCAGGTTGCCAGGATGTCCGCCATGACTTTGCCGACCTGCTTCTCCGGCAGTGAAATGATCCCCTCCTGCAGCGACAGGTTCAAGGTGTACTGCTGGTTGTGCAGGCTCTTCCTTTTCTGCCGGTATTCCGCTTCGATCCGCTGACGGTCCATGGCGGTCAGTTTGCGGTCGGCCAGCCTGGCCTTGTATTCCTCGTCCAGCATTTCCAGGTCTTTGTTGGTCTGGGTGATGTAAACGGCGTTTTTGAAGTCCTCAAAAGGGAGGACTTTTTGTAAATTGTTAGCCTGGTATACCTGGTTCAGAATGGGAGAGGTAATGATGTCGGCGGTGCTGAATTTCATCCCGTTGGGATATTTCCCATTCTCAGCGCCTTCAAAGGTGATCCTGAACGGCAGGGTTGCCACCCGCCGGCTGGGCAGGAAAGTAAAAAGCAAGGTGACTGCGATAGCAAAGAGCAGCATCACCGCAGCCAGGGAACCGATGATCATTACCCGGCAGCGCCAAAAGGTTCTGAAAATGTCAGTAAGGGAGATCTCGTCTTCGAATTCCTGGGGGGGATACTGTTCGGTCATTTTTTGCTCCTGAGGAGGTATGTTTTTCGTGGGCTTCTGCCAAAATCGATGGTGTCATAGCACTATTTCCCTATTTAAGCAAGGGATTTTTGGGTTGTATGGCCTGGCGGCCATCAGGTCACCCGCAGGACTTCGGCAATCGAGGTGATGCCTGCCCGCACTTTCTGCCAGCCGTCGATCCTCAGGAGGGTCATGCCATTGGCAATGGCGGCGTCGCGGATGACGGTTGAGCTGCTGTTTTCCAGGATCAGGCTGCGAATGTCGTCAGTGATCTGCAAGAGTTCGAAAATGGCGATTCGGCCCTGGTAGCCGCTGTTGCTGCAGGCCTTGCAGCCGCGGGGGCGGTAGATGGGGGCGCTGTCCGTGGGGACGAAGGGCAGCTGCAGCCGCTGGACCAGCGAGGCCTCGGGAACGTAGGTTTCCTTGCAGGCCGGGCATAAAACCCGCACCAGGCGCTGGGCCATGATGCCAATGAGCGATGAGGAAAGCAGGTAGTCCTCGATCCCGATTTCGATCAGCCGGGTGACGGCCCCGGCGGCGTCGTTGGTGTGCAGGGTGGAAAAAACCAGGTGGCCGGTCAGTGCCGACTGAATGGCGATGTCGGCGGTTTCCCGGTCGCGGATCTCGCCGATCAGGATGATGTCCGGGTCCTGGCGGACGATGGAGCGCAGGCCGGAGGCGAAGTTCAGCCCGGCCTTGGTATTGACCTGCACCTGGTTGATGCCCTTCAGCTCGTATTCGACCGGGTCTTCAATGGTGATGATTTTCTTGTCCGGGGCGTTGATGGTTTGGAGGGCGGCGTACAGGGTGGTGGTTTTACCGCTGCCGGTGGGGCCGGTGACCAGGATGATGCCGTAGGGGCGCCGGATCAGTTCCTCGAACTGCCGCTGCTCGTTGGCGGGAAAGCCCAGCTGGTTCAGGCTCATGATGACGCTGCTGCGGTCGAGAATCCGCAGCACCACGCTTTCGCCGTACATGGTCGGCAGGCTGGAAACCCGCAGGTCGATGTCCTTCCCGGCGATTTTGGAGCGGATGCGGCCGTCCTGGGGCAGGCGGTGTTCGGCGATGTCCATTTTCGCCATGATTTTCACCCGGGAAATGATCGCCTGCTGCAGGTGGGAGGGAAAGAATTCCCGCTCATGGAGGATGCCGTCAATCCGGAAGCGCAGCCGCAGGCTGTCCTCGGACGGCTCCAGATGGATGTCGCTGGCTCCCGCTTCCACGCCGCCGGTGAGGAAGTCGTTGACCAGTTTGATGATTGGGGCTTCGGAGGCCAGGTCCCGGAGATGGTCGGTGTCTTCGTACAGGGGGCCGGAGTTTGCCTTCACGTCGGCATCCGCTTCCTCTTCGCCGTCAGCTTCCGCCGCCGCGAAATGGGTGCGGATCCAGGTTTTGATCAGGGCTTCGCGGCCAAGCCGGGACTGAATCGTCCGGCCGGGGAAAAGCTGCTTTAAAGTGTCAATGACCTGGAAGTCGAAGGGATCGTTGACGACGATGGAGAGGGAGTCGTCGCCGAGCCGCAGTGGCAGCAGACAGTGTTTTTCCAGGAAAAGGGGTGAAATGGACATGAACGGCCGGGGGTCGTAGTCGTCGGGCAGCTCGGCTAGCAGCTCAAGACCCAGGGCCTCGCCGGTCAGGGCGAGGAAATCGTCCTCGGCCACCAGGCCGGTTTTGACTGCCAGGCGGTAGAGGGGCTCTCCGGATCTCCCGGCCTGCTGCACCTTCTGCAGGTCGGCGCGGTTGAGCAGGCCGCGGTCGATCATCATCTGGACAATATTGGCCATGACTTTCCTGTTTCTGCAAATGGCGGCGGAAGACTCGGTGCAAGCCTATAACTTACCATAAATATCCGGAAGTTGGCAACGGTTTTAACTTTTGAGAATAAAGGGGTAAGGTCTCAACTCTTGACTGATCTTTGACATCTATTTTTAGAAAGTTCAATAAAAACAACGCACTACGACT
>JAOZRP010000300.1 GCA_029940125.1 bacterium | reverse complement strand
TGTTTTCCCGAAATCCCTGGCGGGCCTTTTTGCGGCATTTGCGCAGCAGGGCCTCCACGGCCTGCGGTTTGAAAAGGCCGGTTTCCCTGATCCTGGCGGGGGCCAGGTAGTGGTCCAGGTAGTCGGCTTCGCGGTCGCCGAAAAAGCTGAGGATGTCCGGGGCCATGTAGGGCTGCTTCTTGCGCCGGACGATGTCGGGCGGCAGGAGGTCGGCCATGGCCTTTTTGAGGATGTTTTTTTCGTTCAGGGCCTTCATCCGCAGCCGGGGCGGAATGGTGCAGGCGAAGGCCACCACCCGGTGGTCCAGGAAGGGAAAGCGCCCTTCTACCGAGTGGGCCATGATCATCCGATCTCCCTGGGAGCTGAGCAGGTAGTTTCCCATCAGCAGCCGGCTTTCCACAAACTGGGCCCGGGAAAAATAGTCCAGCCCCTGCAGCTTGTCTCTCCATAAATCTTCGAGTTTTTCCATCGGCGTCGGCCCCGGCTGGTTGACAATCTCGTCCACCAGAAATCTCTGGATGCCGCTGGTGGTTTTCCAGCGGGGACGGTGGGCGTAGAAGGGATCGTCCAGGGGCGCGTCGGTATCAAAGAATTTGCGGGCGTATTCCGTCGACTTGGCCGGGGAAAGCGCCAGGTAGGGATAAAGGCGCTTGAGCAGCATGGCCCGCATGGCGGAGTCGGGATTTTTGGCGATGAAGGCCCGGACCTTGGCTTCCTTGAAGAGGTCGTAGCCGCCCAGCACCTCGTCGGCGCCCTCGCCGGTGAGGACGACCTTGTACTGGTGGTCGTGCACCAGGGAGGAAAGCAGAAACAGCGGCGTTGGGGCGGTGCGCAGGATCGGGGTTTCCGTGTGGCGGATGACCGCCGGAAAGGCGGCGGCGATCGACGGGTAGTCGCAGCGGATTTCATGGTGGTCGGTGTGCAGGTAGTCGGCCATCAGCCGCTGCTGGGGCTGTTCGTCGTACACCCGGTCGGCAAAAGTGACTGAAAAGGTTTTCAGGTCGTTGCTGGTGTAGTTTCTGATCAGGGAGGTGATTGCCGAGGAGTCGAGGCCGCCGCTCAGGTAGGCGCCCACCGGCACGTCGGCTCGCAGGCGCAGGCGCACGGCGTCGATCAGCAGTTCGCGCAGTTCATCGGCCAGCTGTTGTTCGCTCTTGGTGGAAATCGCTTCCGGGTGAAAAGGAATCTCCCAGTACTGCTCTTCGGTGATGCCGCCGTCGGCGTTGACGATCATCCGGCAGCCGGGTCCCAGCTGGCGGATGTTCTGGAAAATGGTTTCGTTGCCGGCCGGGCTCCAGAAGGTGAAGATCTCCCGCAGCACTCTTGTGTCGACGGCCCGGGGCAGGCCGGGGTCGGCGGCAAAGATAGCCTTGATTTCAGAGCCGAAGTAGAAGCGCCCCTTGTGAATGGTGTAGAACAGCGGCCGGATGCCCATGCGGTCGCGGGCCAGGAACAGCGATTTTTCCCGTTCGTCGTAGATGGCCAGGGCGAACTGGCCGTTCAGGTCGTCTAGGCATTCTTTGCCTTTTTCCTCGTAGAGATGGACGATGACCTCGGTGTCCGACTGGGTGGAGAAGCGGTGGCCGCGGTCGATCAGTTCCCGGCGCAGCTCGGGATAGTTGAAGATTTCGCCGTTGAAGACGATCCAGATGGTCTTGTCTTCGTTGTGGATGGGCTGCCAGCCGCCTTCCAGGTCGATGATGCTCAGGCGGGCGTGGGCCAGCCCCACATTTTCACGCTGGTAGAAGCCGTAGCCGTCCGGGCCCCGGTGGTGCAGGGTGTGGATCATGGCCTCCAGGGTCTGGCGCTGGGGCGCTGGCTGGGTGGACAGGTTGAAAATTCCGGTAATGCCGCACATGAGAGAAAGTCCAAGGCTAAAGGTTAAGAAAATAGGGGACAGACCCCGATTTTTTCTGAAAAAATCGGGGTCTGTCCCCTATTTTCTCTGGAGGTCAAGCTTTTCCAGCCGGTAGCGGAAGGAGCGGAAGGAAAGCCCGAGCAGCTTGGCGGCCTGGGTTTTGTTGTGGCCGCAGCGTTCCAGGGCCTGGTGGATGAAGCGGCGCTCCAGCTCCGCCAGGGTTTCTTCCAGGTCGAGACCGTCCGCCGGCAGCTGCAGATCGGCGCCGTTGGCGACGGCGGCCGGCCGGGTCAGGATTGGCGGCAGGCTGTCCGCGGAGAGGGTCGAGCCTGTTTCCAGGATCACGGCGCGTTCAATAATGTTTTCCAGCTCCCGGATGTTGCCGGGATAGGCGTAGCCCAGCAGGATGTTGAGGGCCTCCCGACTGATGCCGCCGATCTCGCGCCCGTATTCCCGGTTGTATTTCTGCAGAAAATGATTGGCCAGCAGGGGGATGTCGCTGCCGCGCTCCCGCAGCGGCGGCAGGTCGATTTTGATCACGTTCAGGCGGTAGAAAAGGTCTTCGCGGAAATTTCCCTCGCTGACCTCGCTTTCCAGGTCGCGGTTGGTGGCCGAAACCACCTGGACGTCCACCGTTCGGTCCACGTTGCTGCCCACCCGCTTGAAACTTTTTTCCTGGATGACCCTGAGCAGCTTCACCTGCAGGGCGGGAGGCACCTCGCCGATTTCGTCCAGGAAAATGGTGCCGCCGTCGGCGGCGGCAAAGTAGCCGTCCCGGGTTTTGACCGCCCCGGTGAAAGCGCCCTTCTCGTGGCCGAAAAACTCGCTTTCCATCAGCTGTTCGGGAATGGCGCCGCAGTTGACGGTGACGAAAGGCTTGTCCTTGCGGGGGCCGGTGTAGTGGATGGCCCGGGCCGCCAGCTCCTTGCCGGTGCCCGATTCGCCGGTGATCAGGATGTTGGCGCTGGTCTGGGCCACTCGCTGGATCAGTTCGTAGACCTTGAGCATTGCCGGGTTTTTGCCGATCAGGTTGCCGAAGCCGTAGCGCTTCTCCAGCTCTTCCTGCAGGCGCCGGTTTTCCCGCTGCAGCTGGGAGTTTTTCAGGGCCTTTTTGATGGTCAGCAGGATTTCGTCGTTGTTGAAGGGCTTGGTGATGTAGTCGTATGCCCCCCGCTTCATCGCCTGGATGGCGGTGTCGGTGGAGGCGTAGGCGGTGATCATGATGACTTCGGTGCCCGGGGATTTTTCCTTGACCAGGGACAAGAGCTCAAGGCCGGACATCTCGGGCATGTTGATGTCGGTGATCACCAGGTCGCAGGTTTCCGCCTCCAGTTCCTTGACCGCCTCCCGGGCCGACTGGCGGCTGTCCACCTGGTAGCCGTTTTTTCGCAGCATGATTTCCAGGAATTCGCACATGCTGGCTTCATCGTCAACGATGAGCAGCCGGGCGGCGGGATGGGGATCGGGAGATGACGGCATAGTTGATTCAATCCTTGATGGCTTCGTAACAACTCCATCTTCTTCGTTAGGCTGCAACCTTCGTTACTTCAACGTACTGTAA
>JAOZRP010000299.1 GCA_029940125.1 bacterium | reverse complement strand
CCGGTGTTGCTTGAGTGTTTCCGCCATCCACTGGCCGCCAAGGGCCCGGACCAGGCTGATCCTGGCCGCCATCAGGCCCTGCTGGGCCTGCAGCAGCTGGCGGCGGGCGCTGAACTGAAACTGCTGAGCGGTCAGTACCGGCAGGTAGTCGGTAATGCCCTGCAAGTAGCGTTCGGTGGCCAGGCGCAGGGACTGCCTGGTGGCGAATTCCTGCTGCTTGAGATGATTGATCTGTTCGACGATGGCGCGGTTTCTGGCCAGGGCGTCTTCCACTTCCTTGACCGCCGTGATGACTTTCTGCTGGTAGCGGGCCAGCAGTTCCCGGACCACAGCCCGGCTGCGCTCCACCTCTGCCCGCCGCCGCCCGCCGTCAATCAGTGGCTGGGTAAAGCCGGCCAGCAGCTGCCAGAAAGTGCCGATGACCGGCGTGGTGCCGAAAGCGGTTTGCGACTTGCCGAAATTGCCGGTCAGCCTGATGGTGGGGAAGCGGTCGGCAATGGCGGCGGCCAGCCGCGCGTCGCTGGCCTGCAGCCTCAGCCAGGCGCTTTTGATGTCCGGCCGTTGTTGCAGCAGGTTGGCTGGGACGCCGGCGGCAAACATGACCGGATCGTCCGGCAGCGGCCGGGTTGTAATCCGGTTCTTTTCATATTTAAAGAGGCCCAGGGCCACGGCCAGAGCCTGGCGGGTGATGTCCAGGTTGGCCTGGTCGCCGGGTTTCCTGGCCCTGGCGGCGGCCAGGTTCTGCCGTGACTGGTAGACGTCAAGGGCCGGAACCAGCCCCTGTCGGTAGCGCAATTCAACCCGTTTCAGGGTGTCGTCGAAGGAGGCAATGGTTTCTTCGGTCAGGGTCAGCTGCGACTGCTGTTCAAGCAGCAGGTAGTACAAATCGGCAACCTGGCAGGAAAGTCCCAGGTACATGGTCTTGATGTCTTCCTCGCTGGCGGTTGCTTCCAGGGCCTGGGCCCGGCGGCGTTTTTCCAGCTTCTGCCAGAGATCGACTTCAAAACTGGCGGCCAGGGAAAGGCGGTAGTTGTTTTCGGTGGTGTCGTCCAGGTAGCCTGGCTGGCGGTCGCGGTGCATCTGACCTTCCAGGTTGAGCTGGGGCCGCCGGGCCGCCGCCTGGATTTTTACCAGGGCCAGCGACTGCTGGTAGCGGGCGAAAGCCTGTTCCAGTTCAAGGTTGCCGGCAAAGGCGGCGGTAATGAGCTGATCAAGCTGCGGATCGTTGAAGGAACGCCACCAGGGTTCGATGGGCAAGGCGGCGGCATTGTCCGCCGCCTGGTGCTGAAAAGCTGCCGGAACGGGAGGCGGTTCCTTGATCGTCGGCGGAAAAAGGGCGCACCCGGAGACCACGAGGGTCAGCAGGAGAAAAAAGAGATTTTTCACCGTCGGCGATGTTTTCCTCATGGCGCCTCCAGGCCGGCGGTGAGAAAGGGGATTAACTGTTCAATCAGGGTTTCGGCGTCCTGGCTGGGATGAATGCCTTCCGGGGTTATGTGCATGTCTCCGGTCAGTCTCATGATGTGGCTGATGGCGCCCACGGTGCACTGCAGGCGCCAGTAGAGGGTTTCCGGCTCCAGGTGAGGCAGTGCTTCCTTGAGAATTTCATAGAGCAGAAATCCCAGCGGCCTGAGGTGACGGAGGAATATCCGGCGCACGGTATCGTCCGTTTCCGTCATTGACTGGCCGACCAGGGCGATGAAATACCTGGTTTTGCTGCTGCTGTCCCGGTATCGCAAGGTTGGTTCAATGAAGGCCCTGAGGATGTCGGCCACTTCCATGGGTTGGTTCAGTCGGCGGGAGCGGTCGCGGACGGCTTTGAGATTTTCCTGACGAATCCGGTTGAGTGGTACCAGGTGGTATTCAAAAATGGCTTCCAGCAGGGCTTTTTTGGAACCGAAATGGTAGTTGACCGCGGCCAGGTTGACTCCGGCTTCCCCGGTGATTTTGCGCAGGGAAGTGTGATGGTAGCCATGCAGGGCGAAAAGCTTTTCAGCGGTATCGAGGATGCACTGCCTGGTGCTTTTTTCAGCCATTTTGGTTTTGCCCGATTTTCGATGTCCTACAAGTTCTCACAAATTAATGTTTCAGCCTGGTGTTTATACAAGTGTTTAAAACAAGTGTATGAATAAGTCAAGAGAAATTGTCGGGAATTTTTCCGGAAACTGCTAAACAAATCCCTCCCGGTTGACGAAATTCAATAAAGTATGCGCCGGTTTGATGGCATCCGGCTTTCTTGTTAACGTTATTCTACTTTGTGGGGAAGTTGTCATGGGTGAAAACAAGCTGCTGAATTTTACCTCGACCCAGATACTGGATTTCATGAATGACGGGGTTTACGTTACCGATCGGGAACGCCGGATTGTCTACTGGAACAAGACCGCCGAACGTTTAATCGGCTGGTCGAGTGCTGAAATAGTCGGGCACAGCTGTTATGACAATCTGCTCTGCCATGAAGATAAAGATGGACACCAGCTTTGCGGCAAGGAACACTGTCCCCTCCATCGATCCATGGTGACCAATTCCAGCTCCACGGTGCCTGTCATCGTTTTTGCCCGGTGTAAAGATGGCGGGCAGATTCCTTTGCAGGTCAGTGTTGCTCCCATTACCGACGAAAATGGTACGGTGATTGGCGGGGTTGAGACGTTCAGGGACATGACCGTTTTTATGAAGGATCTGAAAAGGGCGAAAAATATCCAGGAACAGTCGCTGCGGCTGCCGAATGAAGACGACCCGAGGATCAGCTTTACGGCCTATTATGTTCCCTTTGATATGGTGGGGGGAGATTATTATACGGTTGAAAAACTGGATGACCACCGTTACGTGTTCATTCTCGCAGACGTGATGGGACATGGCATCCCGGCGGCCCTTTATACCATGCATCTTCACGGCTTGTGGAATGAATGTCGGCATCTGTTCGCCTCTCCGGCGGAATTCATGGCGGAAACCAATCGTCGACTCTGCAGTCTGGCGGAAGACGGAGATACTTTCGCGACCGGAGTGTTCGGGTTGGTTGACCTGGAAAAGCAGGAGGTGCGTTTTTCCAACGCCGCCGGTCCCTCCCTGGTTGTCCGCCGTCATAACGGGGGCTGGGAGAGCTTTGAATCTCCGGGTTTTCCCCTGGGGTTGATGAAAAATATGGATTACGCGGAGACGGTTATTGCCTTGAATCGGGGGGATTCCCTTTTATGCTTTACCGACGGCGCCATTGAAGTGCGTGACCAGGAGCTTAATGAACTGGGTCTTGCCGGTTTTATGAACCTGTTGAAAAAGATGGATTTCCCCCGCAGCGGGGACGATATGGAACAGATTGAAGAGAAATTACTGCAGTATTCCAACAGCATCCGGCTTGAGGATGATCTGACCATGCTTGCCATTCATTTGGCAAATGTGGGGACATGATGCCCATTTCTTTTTATGAGCACGGGCCATGTTAG
>JAOZRP010000298.1 GCA_029940125.1 bacterium | reverse complement strand
ATGCCGGAACATCCTGATACCCTGATTTGGGTTGCGGGCACCAAGCCCGCCTTGGGCTCACAAGGACAACTTTCATGACCGAGAACATTATCGTCACCCGCAAGGGGAGAATCGCCACCGTTACCCTGAATCGACCGCAGCAGCTCAACGCCTTTACCACTGCCATGGTTGGTGAACTGGAAAAGAAGCTGGCGGCGCTCCGCGACGACGACCAGGTTCGGGTCGTGGTTCTTGCCGGCAGCGGCAAGGCATTCTGCGCCGGCGTTGACATCCAGGAAAAACCGTACAATCCGCTTAATTCCAGGATCTTTCTCAAAACCTTCAACCGGGTGGTGGCCATGGTGGAAAACCTGTCCCAGCCGACCGTGGCGATCCTTCACGGGGCCGCGGTGGCCGGCGGGCTGGAGCTGGCCCTGGCCTGCACTTTCCGCATTGCCGCCCGGGAGGCGAAAATGGGCCTGCCGGAAATCAATCTCGGCCTGGTGGCCGCCGTCGGCACCACCTACCGCCTGCCCCGACTGGTGGGCTTCGGCAAGGCGATGGAAATGTGCCTGCTGGGCCGCCTGCTGACCGGTGAAGAAGCCGAAGCAATCGGCCTGGTAAACTGGGTCTGCCCCCGGGAAAAAATCGACGACGAAGCCGCCCGGCTGGCGCAGAAGCTGGCCGAACAGCCGCCGGTGGCCATGAGCCTGATCAAGGATGCCCTCTATGCCGCCGCCACCCCCCACGAAGGCAGCAACAGCCTGATGGAAATCCTTTCCGCCAGCGTCAATCATTACACCGAGGATAAAAAAGAGGGTCTCAACGCCTTTCTGGCCAAGCGAAAACCTGATTTCCGCGGCCGGTAACCAGGAGTTTACGTATGACAACATCGATATGCGGCATTGCCGCCATGGGTTTCTACCTGCCGCCAAAAGAAGTGCCGCTGCTGGAGCTGGCGGAAAAAGCCGGCATCCCGAGCTTCGTGGCTGAATTTGCCGGCGCCGCGACGGTAAGAGAAGCGGACAAAAATGAATTTCCCGCCCAGATGGCCGTCAAGGCCGCCGAAGCGGCGCTGCACAACGGCGGCATCAATCCCCAGGACATTGACCTGATCATTTACTGCGGGGCCGGGGTTTCCGACTACATCATGCCCCCCGCCGCCGGCGGCATCCAGCATGCCATCGGAGCCCACCGGGCCATGGCCTTCGACCTGGTCCAGGGGTGCTGCGGCATGCTCACCGGCATGCAGATTGCCAAGGCCCAGATCGCCCTGGGGGAAGGGTGCGATACGGTTATGCTGGTCACCGGCGACAAATGGAGCCAGTTCACCCATCACCACTCCGCCGACTCGGTATTTTTCGGCGACGGGGGAGGAGCCGTCGTACTCAGGAAAAACCACCCCCATCTCAAGCCCGTGAGCAGCGAAATTATCACCAGGGGAGAATATCACCGGCTCTGGTGCATCGAAGCCGGGGGACTGCGGCATCCGGCTTCCAGAGAAACGATCGCCCGGGACATGCACACCTATCGCTGCATCGACCCGGAGCGGGCCCGCCATGAATTCAAGGA
This sequence comes from bacterium, assembly GCA_029940125.1. Taxonomy (GTDB): domain Bacteria; phylum Desulfobacterota; class Anaeroferrophillalia; order Anaeroferrophillales; family Anaeroferrophillaceae; genus DQWO01. The sequence goes on along the minus strand of JAOZRP010000298.1, from coordinate 1,895 downwards.
AATCTACATCCCGGTGATGGTAGAAACGGTCCAAAACGCCATGAAAAAGGCCGGCATCACCTCCCGGGACGTGGCCTTTTTCTCGATGGTCAACGCCAACCTGAAAGTCCAGGAACTGCTGCTCTCCCAGCTCGACATCCCGTTGGCGCAGTCATCGGCAGAATATTTAAAGCGCTTCGGTCATTTTGGTTCCCAAGACATCTTTTTCAACCTTGACCTGGCGGTTCAAAATCAAAAAATCAACCAAGGTGACTACATCGTCACCCTGACCACCGGCATCGGCTTTTCCTGGGGCAGCGCGGTGATCCGATACTGACAGGAGGAAAATTATGGGAAAGAAAGAAAAACTTTTTGCCCAGGCTGACCACGATTTTCTGGTCAGCATGACCATGGACGCCTTCAGGCGCATTGTCGGCCATCACGGCCAGTGGTTTGCCGAGGTGGAACACCAGTTGGGCCTGCAAAAGGCCCTGGACATTGAACAGGATGTCTGGCAGACCAGCCTGAAAAACCAGATGAAAAGACTGGGGGATTTTCTCGGCATCGAGATGGAGGACGGCATCCCCAAGGTATTGAAAACCATGCCCCGGGAAACGTTGACCGACCTGATTGAAAAATTGGCCATCAACTGGCTGGCCAACGACGGCATCTGGTTCCAGGCGGTGGAGAAAAAATTCGGCATGTTCGACGCCAAGCGATGCAACGACACCTGCTGGACCCGGTTCTCTCCCTTTGAGGCCAGCCGCATCAAGGAACTGCTGGGACTGCCTGACAACGGGGGCATCCCGGCCTTGAAGCAGGCCCTGGGCTGCCGGCTGTACGCGGTCATCAACGAGCAGTCCATTGAGGACGTCGATGAAAAATGCATCATTTTCCGAATGAACAACTGCCGGGTCCAGGCGGCCCGCAAGCGCCGCGGCCTGCCGGACTATCCCTGCAAGTCAGCCGGCATGGTGGAATACCCCTACTTTGCCCACACCATTGATTCCCGGATTACCACCGAGTGCATCGGCTGTCCGCCGGACGACCACCCGGACGACTGGTTCTGCGCCTGGAAATTCACCTTGGAGGAATAATCAGAGTAATACCAACCTTTTACCAGGAGATTAACGACATGAAAAAACAATGGGACGCCCCCCCGGCCATGCAGATTGATCCCGGCAAAACCCTGCGGGCAACCATGAATACCAGCAAGGGAGAGATTGAACTAACCCTTTACCCGGAATACGCTCCTCAAACCGTCAACAATTTTGTTTTCCTGGCCCGGGAAGGTTTTTACGACCAGGTCAGCTTCCACCGGGTCATCAGCGACTTCATGATCCAGGGGGGAGATCCCACCGGCCGCGGCACAGGCGGTCCCGGCTATACCTTTGCCGACGAGTTTTCCGGCAATCCCTTAACCCACGAAGCCAAGGTCATCTCCATGGCCAATGCCGGCCCCAACACCAACGGCAGCCAGTTTTTCATCACCCACTCGCCCCAGCCCCACCTTGACGGGCATCACACGGTTTTCGGCAAAGTCACCAAAGGGCAGGACGTGGTTGACGCCATTGTCCAGGGGGACATCATCACCGGCATTGACATTACCGAAGTGTAGCAGCATCCCGGCTTTACTGCCTGTACAGCGTCATCCAAAAGCATCGTCTCAGCTTCACAAAATTACGAAGGGCGCGAAAAACAAGTTTTTTCGCGCCCTTTTTGTCAACTATTGCCGCAGCATTCATTCATAAGGATGTTCCAACTACCCCTTTTTTTAATTCCCAGTCATTTTTGTCATAAATAATTTTGAAGACCTGCCGAAGGGAAAAGCAGCACATCGGCAAAACATTCTGGAAGCCGAATTAAAGGATTTGACCACACTTATTTTCCCGCGAGGTTCTCATGACGGAAATAAA
>JAOZRP010000297.1 GCA_029940125.1 bacterium | reverse complement strand
CTAAAGGCTGATAGCTATCAACAGCCCTCGGCCTTGAGCCCCCGGGACAGCAGGTCCGTAACCGCCTGCCGCGGATCCTTCTGCCGGTACAAAATCTGGTACATCTGTTCGGTGATCGGCACCTCGACGCCAACCTTCTGTGCCAGCTGGTAAGCCGACAGGGTGGTTTTCACCCCTTCCGCCACCATGTTCATGCCCTTGAGAATGTCATCCAGGGTTTTGCCCTGGCCCAGGGCGATGCCCACCGTACGGTTGCGGGAAAGATCGCCGGTACAGGTCAGGACCAGATCACCCATGCCGGCCAGCCCGGAAAAGGTGGCGGCCCGGGCGCCAAGGGCCAGGCCCAGGCGGCTGATTTCCGCCAGGCCGCGAGTAATCAGAGCCGCCCGGGTATTCAGGCCAAAACCCAGGCCGTCCGAAACCCCGGCCGCCAGGGCCATGACGTTCTTCAAGGCCCCGCACAATTCAACCCCCAGCATGTCGTTGTTGGTATACACCCGGAAGGCGGCATTGGTGAACACCTGCTGCACCTGTTCGGCAATCTCCTGCCGCGGCGCCGCGGCCACCACCGCCGTCGGCATCCCTGCAGCCACCTCCTTGGCAAAGGAAGGACCGGAAAGAACCGCCAGGCGCTGATGAAAGGAGGACGGCAGCAGCTCCCGCAAAACCTGGGACATGGTCAGCAGGGTCTCGTTCTCGATCCCCTTGGCCGCCGAAACGATGATGCTCTCGGGGCTGAAGCAGTCCAGGGCCTGCTTGACTACCGGACGCATAACCTGGGAGGGGGAAACCAGCAAGACGAGCTCTTTTCTGGCCAGGGCCGCGGACAAATCAGCGGTAAAATCAAGGTTTTCAGACAGGGTAAAACCCGGCAGGAACAAGTCGTTTTCACGGCTTTTTTTCATTCTTTCAACCAGGTCCCGCTCGTAGGCCCACAAGGTAACCGGATACCCCTTCCCGGCCAGCATGGTGGCCAGAGCCGTACCCCAACTGCCGGCACCAACGACTCCGATATTCATTGTCTTCCTCCTGGAAAAAAGTTGATGGTTTCGCAACTGTTCACTGAAGCATCAAAACTTTCTTGCCGGTCTGGGCTTCATTATCCGGGACAAAAAAAGCTGCCGAGGCAGCTTTTTTCAACGGATATTGATTCATATCCCGGTCAAAAAATTCTTCGGCCAAAAAATTTCAGGATATCAGTTCATACTCCTTCAACACTTTGCGAAGCGCCTCCCGGCTGTTTTCGCCCAACAGGCAGAGGGGCAGCCGCACTTCCGGCTTCACCTTCCCCATCATCACCAGCGCTTCCTTCACCGGCACCGGGTTGGTTTCAATAAACATGATCTGGTGCAGGGTCAGCAGCCGCTGGTGCAGCTTGCGGGCGGCGTCGTAATCCCCGGCCACGAAATGGTCATACAGCGACGCCATAAGATCGGGAGCGATGTTCGCCGTTACCGAGATAACCCCCTTGCCGCCGACGCAGAGCAGCGGGAAAAAGATGCTGTCATCACCGGAAATCACCGCGAAGTCGGGGCCGCAGGCATTGACCAGCTCGGTGGCCCGGGTTACGCTGCCGGTGGCTTCCTTGATGCCGACGATTTCCGGGATTTTCGCCAGCCGGGCCACCGTTGCCGGCAGCATGTCGGTGCCGGTGCGGCTGGGAACATTGTAAAGCACCATGGGAATTTCCACCTCGGCGGCAATGGCCGAAAAATGCTGAAAAAGCCCCTCCTGGGTTGGTTTGTTGTAATAAGGGGTAATCAGCAGGACGCCGTCGGCGCCGGCTTCCTTCGCGTGTTTGGTCAGGCGGATGGCTTCGGCGGTATTGTTGGAACCGGCCCCGGCAATCACCGGCACCCGGCCGTCAACCGCCTCGATAACCAGCTCGACAACCTGATCGTGTTCGGCGTGGGACAAAGTCGCCGATTCACCGGTCGTGCCGCAGGGAACGATGGCATCCGTCCCTTTCTGCACGTGGAACTCAACCAGATCCCGCAGGGCCTGCCGGTCAATACTGCCGTTGGCAAACGGGGTAACAATGGCAACCATGGAACCTGAAAACATGGGCATCCTCCTGCAAAAATGGACTACGACAAAAACTCCCGAACTATGCTTCCCTCATATACTATTTTGGCATCCCCTTCAAGAAAAACTTCGGTAAAGTCGCCGCCGTGATTACGGTAATAGACCAGCAGTTTCTCTCCGGAGCGGGTCTCAACCGCGGTGGGGGAATCCACCAGCCCCCGGGCGCTGGCCACCAGGCAGGCGGCAACCGAACCGGTGCCGCAGGCGAGGGTTTCATCCTCCACCCCCCGTTCATAAGTTCGTATTTTTATCTGCCGGCGATCAACCACGGACACGAAGTTGACATTGGCGCCGGCCGGCTGAAACTCCCGGTGGAAGCGCAGCTGCCGCCCCAGGTCCCTGACCTTGACCGCCTCCAGGTCTTCAACCATCAGCACCAGGTGGGGAACGCCGGTATCAATAAAGTCCACCGTCACCTGCCGGCCCCCGACGTCAAGAACAATTTCCCGGCGGAAATTCACCGGCGGCGTCAGCTCCAGTTTGACCTGCTCCTCGTGCATCTCCGCCCGGATCAAGCCGGCAAGGGTGCGGAACACCATTTTTTCTCCGGCCATGCCGTGCAAAAAGGCAAAACGGGCCGCGCAGCGGCCGCCGTTGCCGCACATTTCCGCTTCGGAGCCGTCGGCATTGTAAAAGCGCCAGACAAAATCAACCTCCGGATCATTCTCCAGCAGGATGATCCCGTCGGCGCCGACGCCGGTCTGCCGCCGGCAAAGACGGGAAATCAGGGCCGTACGGTCTCCGTCCGGGAAAATCCCCTCCCGGTTGTCAATCATAATGAAGTCGTTGCCGCTGCCGTTCATCTTCCAGAACGGCATCACCGGCACCACCCCTCTCTTTTCCTGAGCCACAGCAACTTCCTCCTCAAATCGGCAAAAAAGCCGGTATAATCTTCACTGGCGTAGTCCGGATAGGTCCACGGCAGGGACTGGTAGGCCCCATGCTGGTAAATCAGGGTCAAATCGGCGTAAATCCCTTCGCCCAGGTAAGGGCGGTGGTACGATTTCTTGGTGGTGGCCAGCACCAGGTGCTCGATGGCCAGGTAGCCGGGATCAAGGTTTACGGTGCGTCGGCCCTCGGCATCGGCAAACCGGCCTTCCAGCTGGTTGGTCCAGTTTTTCACCGCCGGCAGCTGCTGCCGCGGAAACGGCCGGGCAAAAACCGCCAGCCGCCGCCGGAGCGGCCAACCCATTTCCCGTTCATAATAACGGCTGAAGTCAAAAGGCAGGCATGGCGTCAGGCAGTCCAGCGGGCCAAAACGGCCTTCCAGTTCGGCAACCGCCGCCAGCATTTTTTCATCCTCGCGCCCCAGGATGCTGACCAGCAGCAGGGCCGGTTCAGGATGATTATCTTTTCCGCTGCCG
>JAOZRP010000296.1 GCA_029940125.1 bacterium | reverse complement strand
CAACAGCTTGCTGCTGCCGGTCAGGCCGTCGTAGTCCGGGGTGGCTTTGTACAGGGTGACATAGAGGGTGGCGGCTTTCGGTTTTTTGCTTGTGGCCGGCGGCGGGGTTTTCCGGCCGCGGGCGGTCGTTTTGGGCTTGACTGCGGTTTTTTTCGGGCTGGGCCAGTATTCCTGCCGCCATTGTTTGACCTGGCGCACGGAACGGCGAATGGTTGACTGCAGCCGCTCCGGAACCAGGTGGGGAAAAGAGGAAAGCACCAGGAAGGCCAAGACAACTCCCAAGACAAAAAAGACCAGGGAGCTGAACCATGATCTCCCGCGATTGGCGGTCGGTCGTCGTCGGCTGGTTTTACGCTTTTTCTTCATGGTGCTGACGGACCTGGCGCAGCTGCTTCCTCTCGCTCAGGATGATGAAGCGGGCGATTTCATCTTCAATCTCCTGGTCCAGATCCACAAACTGGGCGGCAATCAGGCAGGCCTGCCGGGGATCCCGGCTTTCCCGGGCCGTTGACCGCAGGATCAGTCCCGGTACGGCAAGCAGCCGGGCGGCATGGGGTAAAAAGAAGGTCAGCAGCACCCGGCTGCCGACTTCCAGCGCCCTGGCAGCCGGAAAGGAGACCCCGGTGGCGCTCAGGGTCAGGGAGACCGGGGGCTGCCGGAAAAAATCGTTCATGGCCGGCTGAAAAATGATTTGACTGAGCAGGGTAATCTTGCGCTCGACGATTTCCAGGTATTCGGTCATTTTCCGATAATAGACCACGGCCTCGTCATTTTCCCCGTTGGCGGGCGGCGGCGTCGGCCGCAGATCCAGGAACCAGGAGGCGAAAGGATTGTCGCCGATGGCGGAGAGCAGCCGGTGTTCCGCTGCGTCATCCTCTTCCAGCGGCCGACAGTTGAAAAGCAGCGAAACCTTCAGGCGGTTGTAGTTTCGTCGATCGTGTTGTGTTTCCATGGCCGAATTCTAGCATGCAGAAGGGACAAAAACAACCGGTTTTCTCCCTTTTCCGGCGGTTGGGCCCTGGGACTCAGGAGCCGTACAGGTGCGATTGCGGCCGGTGTCCTTGGCAGCGTACAGGGCCCGATCGGCGGCTTGGATCAGTTCCGTTCCCTGGCCGCTGAGGTAGCCGCTGCCGTGCCAGCAGGCGACGCCCAGGCTGGCGGTGACCACCAGGGGACGTTCTTCCCCGGTGGAGAAGGGAAACTCGGCAATGCTGGTGCGCAGCCGCTCGGCGATCAGACTGGCGGCTTCCAGCTCGGTTTGCGGCAGGATAATGGCGAATTCCTCGCCACCGTAGCGGCAGACGGTGTCAATGGTCCGGATACTCTCCCGGGTAATCCGGCCGATTTCCCGCAAAACCCGGTCGCCGGTCAGGTGCCCGAAGGTGTCGTTGATGACCTTGAAGTGGTCGATGTCGAGGATAATCAGGGACAGAGGCTGATGGTGGCGGTTGGAGCGCTCGCTCTCCCGGCTCAAAACCTCGTGGAAAAAACGGCGGTTGTAAACGCCGGTCAGGGGGTCGGTGCTGGCATTGAGGCGCAGCGCGGCCAGGGCGTTGATCTCCCGCAGACGGATGGCCACATGCTGCAGGCAGAAGTGAAGCAGCTGGTCGGTTTCCCGGGACCAGCCGGTCCGTTCCCGCTGCGGACCGCTGACCAGGAAGGCGGCCAGGAAGCAGCCGGTGCCGCAGGGATGAGGGCCGGGCAGCGGGGTGACGCCCAGGCTGTCTGTTTCCTGGAGTTCTGCCGCCCCGCCCAGGGTTTCAAACTGGATGTTTTTCCTGTTCACCGGCCGGGGGGCTTTTCGATACGTGTCCCGGCAGGCCTGCACCAGTTTTTTGGCGAAAACGCCGTCCCGGTCGAGGTTGCGGCAGGAAGTATGAATGAGCAGGTTTCCCTGCCGGTATTCGGCGAAAACCAGGGGCTGCCCGTTGGTCAACTGCAGCAGCAGGCGGTTGGCGGTGGGCAGCAGCCTGGCGTCCTGGATATCGGTGATAGCGTTGAAAAAATCCTGCAGGAAGGACAGCGGCCGAAAATGGTTTTTCGGAATCGTGCCGTTGGCGGCAACGGGAACAATGACGCTGCCCTCTCCCGAACCGGCGGCGGCAAAAGCCAGTTGGGGCATGGTCATCAGGTTCTGTCTTTTTCCCGGGCTGGAGGCAAAGACGGTCAGCAGGCTGTTTTTGCCCTGCAGCCAGTAGCGGCGCAGCCATTTCATTGTTTTTCTCCTCGATTTGGACGAACGTAAGATCTGACAACTCGTAGTGCTCTATCATAAAGAGCAAGGGGCGTACCATGAATGGCGCCGGGGGAGAGAAAAAAGAGAAGAAAGCCGATGTCGTTGCAACTAATTGATATTAAAGAATTTATTGTTGACGTAAAGGTTTGCCCAAGATCCGGATGCCATCTTTGCCCGCTTGAGCAAGGTCACGGTTTGTCAAAAAACTAGTGGATTTGTCGGGATTTTTGACGGCCATGGAGGATTTCGATAAAGGTTTCCAGGCGGGTGATGGTACGGCCGTCCACCGGGGCGGGACGGTCGCTTTCGACGGTCAGGACCGGCACCGGCAGCTCTTTTTTGATGATGATGTCTTCAATCTGGCGGAAGCAGAAAGACTGGACATAGTGGATGATGCCGTCGAGCCGTCGGCGTTTGATTTCCCGGTTGATGTCGGCAATCCTTCCCCTGACCGCGTAGGGGTAGGTATAGGACAGGTACTGGGCGGCCAGGTCGCGGCTGGCGGCGTCCGGCATGCTGAACTGTCTCTGGACCTCGTTGAAAACGATGTTCCCCCCGAGTTCTTCCATCACCGGGTAGAAGTTGCCGATGATCGTAGGAACGCCGATAACCCCGAGACGAAGGCCGGCCGGCCGGGGCCGACGCTGGCGGGCGGTGCGGAGGAAGTCATCCAGTTTGCGGCTGAAGGCCTGGGGATCGCCGCCGAAATCGCTGGCGCTGACCAGCCAGCGGTGGTTTTCCTCCCCGCTGACCTGTCCTTCCCGCCAGGTCAGGAGGTCGAGCTCTTCCAGCCGCCGGCGAATGGCATCCAGTTCCTGTTTGCAGGTTTTTACTTTGTCGTCCGCGACCCCGAGGGCGCGGCGGAAGTCGGCCAGCGCCGTCCGCATGGCCTGCGGGTCGCGGTCCAGGGGGAAGGCAAAGGGAATAATCTCCACCCCTTCATGTTCCAGCACTTCCGCCAGGGCGTGGGTGCTGCTGCAGTCACCGCTGACCACCGCCACTACCTGCTTGATTCCATGTTTTTTTACCGTGGCGTAGATGCCCTTGATCCAGGCGCAGCTGGTGGCCGGAAAACCGGCTTCCTCGGCCCGTTCAATGAGCAGGCCGGGCTGGTCGTCGGCGATGAAAAGGTTGTTCAGGTCGCAGGGAACGAGGCCGGCGGCATAAATGATTTCCACCGGGATGGAGGAGGTAAAGCCAATGAGATTGTTCATGGTT
>JAOZRP010000295.1 GCA_029940125.1 bacterium | reverse complement strand
AGGTAGTCAGCGCGGAGCAGGAGGACGTTGTCCGTTGTTGCCTGGTTGAGGTCGGAAAGGATTTCGTGGACGCCGTGCTTGGCCAAAACGCGCTCAAGGCGTTCGCGCGAAGTTAAGCCCCAGATTTTTACCGGGCTTTCCTGGAAAAAATAAACGCTGATCGACATGAAGACCTCTCTGGCTGGCAGTTGCTGAAAAATTACTAGTCATTGCAAAAAAAAGCACACTGCTTTATATAGATTTTTATGATGGTTGTAAAGTGTGAAGAAAACCGGAACCGAAAGTGCCGGGTGGAAAAGACCGCGGCGCCCGGCAAAAATCCTCCCTTTCTCCTGGCACACCTTTCAGATCCGCATTTTTTCTCGACCGCCGGCACCCGGCTGCCTGATTTTTTCAATAAACGTTTGTATGGCTACCTTTCATGGCGCTGGCACCGCCGGCATGAGCATGGCGATAAGGTTGTGCAAGCCATGATCGAAGACCTGCATCGTCAGCAGCCGTCTCATATTGCCGTAACCGGCGATTTGACGCACCTGGGCCTGCCGGACGAATACCGGCGGGCGGCGGAATTTTTGCGCCGGCTTGGTCCGCCTGGGTGGGTAACCGTGATCCCCGGCAACCATGATGCCTACGTGAGGTCGGCCTGGGAGAAAGGCCATGATCTCTGGGCACCCTACCTGGCGGGAGATGACGACCTGGCTTCATTCCCTTTTATTCGCCAGAGAGGAGATGTTTGCCTGATCGGTTTGTCCACCGCCCGCCCTTGTCTGCCTTACCTGGCTACCGGCAGCCTTGGCAAGGACCAGCTGCGGCGCCTGGAATTGATTCTGTCTGAATGCGGCGTCCGTAAAGTCTGTCGAGTGGTATTGATACATCATCCTCCGGTTGCGGGCGTGGTCAGCTGGCGTAAAAGGCTTACGGATCACCGGGAATTTTGCGAGGTTCTGCAGGGTCATGGTGCTGAGCTGGTACTCCATGGCCACGCGCATTTTGCCTCATGTTCTTTCGTAGAAACGTCCGCGGGTCGTATTCCTGTTGTTGGAGTTCCTGCCGCATCAGCCTTCGGGCGGCGTTCTGAGCGGCGCTCGGAGTACAACCTGTACCGCATTGTCCGGGAATCCCAAACCTGGCGGATAAGTGTCAAGCGGCGCCGCTATGACGTTGACAAGAATGATTTTTCGAACCGGGATGGTTGGCAAACCTTGTTACCATGATCTTTTTTTGGCCAGCCAGGCACTTATTCCCAGAATAACGGCGATGGGTGTCAGTACGGTGATGGGCGGCGGAAAATGAAACAGTATGCCGAGATCACCGATGATGTTGTTGAAAAGATAGGCGAAGATGCCAACCAGAACGGCAATAGTAATCAAGAGCCCGGCCGAGGTGTCACGAATTGGTCCGAAAACAAGAGGCAGAGAAAGCAGCAGCATGGCCCCGGTTGTCAGCGGGGCGCTTAATTTCTGCCACAGGGCCATGATGTAATGATCGGCGTTCTGGCCTCTTTGCTGCAGGATGTTGATGTAGCGATACAGGTTGGTTGGGGACAGGCTTTCCGGCGGTAACGTAAGGATGCCAAGCTGTTCCGAGTTGAGAGAAAGATCCAGCGTCAGTTGGGGAATTTCCTGCCTGTTGATGCCGTTTTGGGAAAATTCCTTTTTGGTTACCTCTTGCAACAGCCAGATTTGCTTGTCAATAATGTCGGCTTTGGGGCAGTGCAGGTAGGCTTTCAGCTGTCCCTGTTGATCGCACTTGTAGATGTCCACATCAGTCATGGTATCCAGTGTCGATGGTCTGCCGACGCGGATAAAATTGTTTCCCTGTCGGATCCAGAATTCATTTTTGATCATCATCATGCCGCTGTCGGAAAGGGCCAGCAACTTTTGGGCTCGGGCTTGCTGTTCCAGCGGCGGGATAATATATTCCGCTGCCACGCCGGCAAAAACCATCAATATCAGGCCAATGACCAGAATCGGCAGGCAAATTCTCCGGGGGGTGAGGCCGGCGGCCTGCATGGCCAAAAGTTCATTGCGGTCCGCGAGGAGTCCCAGGCCGATGATGCTGCCCAGCAGCGTGGCCACGGGCAGCAGATCGAACCAGCGTTGGGGAGTGGTCAGCATAACATAGCGAAACGCATCGCTTGAATGGTAGCGGCCGGTGCCGATATCCTTCAACTGGACCATCAGCTCAATGAAATTAAACAAAAAGAGCAGGATACAGGTAACCAGAATAAAGGCCAGCAGGAAGCTTTTAATTGTGTAGCGGTCGGTTATTTTCATGATTTTCAATGGTGAAGGACCTGTCAGCCTTTTTTACTCCGGTGCCACGGTTGGAAAAAATGCATGGTGGTAGCCAGAAGCAAGAGAATCATTATGCCTTCAATACCCCAGATTCCCGGCCAGGGGCCGATAACCTGCTCCCCAACCCAGGTTTTGGTTACCAGGCTGAGGGTGTAGAAAATGCCGTAGATAGCCACGGCTATGGTTACTTTTGAGTATTGTCCCCGGCGGGGGCTGGTCTGGCTGAGGGGAATGCCCAGCAGGGCCAGAATGATGGTGGTCAAAGGGGTTGAAAACCGCCACTGGAGTTCCGCAATCGCGAACGGGTTGTCTGAATTAATCAATTGTTTGGTGGGAGCGGCTTTTATTTTGGTGATGGGGGTCATGTCCGGAGGGTTGAGAACAAGGGTATACCGTTTGAATTCCACGGTTGTATCCCTTTGACCGGCAGACAACAGTTCATAGATGGTTCCGTTTCTGAACACCAGAATGTCATTGCCGTTTAAACGGTCAAATTTTTGGACAACCTCCCTTGCCGTGATAATTTGTTGTTTTTCTTCCGTCATGGTGCGGATGAAAACCTGCCTGGCCAGTTGCTTCTGTTTGTTGACCTGCTGGGCAAAAATAACCCTTTTTCCGGATTCAAGTTCATAAAAGGAAGCCGGTTCCATCCGTTTGATTTGGAAATGGTTTTGCGCCAGTTTTTTCAGCTGATAGGCAGAACGGTACGTCCATGGTCTGATAAACAGGGAGAGACTGGCAACCAGTACGCCGAGCAGGGCTGAAATGATCAGAACATTGCGATAAATCCGGCTGCGTTTTATGCCGCAAGATTCAAGGGCGGTCATTTCCAAATCGGTATGCAGTCGACCCAGGCCGACAACTATCGAGAGGTAGATGGTTGTCGGCAGCAGAACTTCGAGAGCGATAACAACTTTCAACAGGACCAGGCGGAAAACGGTGCTGGCTGACAGGAGCCCTACGGTCGCATCAGCCAGGTAGGTGGTGGCGCTGTATCCGGCAAAGATACTGACCAGGACGATGCAAACCACAATGGATGGCTTAACGATTTCCTGGATGATATAGCGGTCAATGATTTTCATGTTCTGTTGACAGCTTCATTGATATTTCAATATTTCGCTATGTTTTAGCCAGAGAGGTCTTCATTGGTTTTCATCCGAAAACGTTTACTGCCTGGTAAAT